>JANLYO010000125.1:0-44555 GCA_031365665.1 Rhodoferax sp.
CCCCTTACTTCTTGCGACGCGACACGATCATGACCTGCGTGCGCTTGTTGTTGCGGGTACGGTAACCCTTGGTCAAATTGCCCCATGGATCGACTGGGTGGCGCCCTTCGCCGGTTTTGCCCTCGCCACCGCCGTGCGGGTGGTCCACCGGGTTCATCACCACACCGCGAACGGTCGGGCGGATGCCCATCCAGCGCTTCACACCGGCCTTGCCCAAACGGCGCAGGCTGTGCTCTTCATTGGCCACCTGGCCAATGGTGGCGCGGCAGTCAATGTGGATCTTGCGCACTTCACCCGAGCGCATGCGCACTTGGGCGTAGGTACCTTCGCGCGCCAGCAGGGTCGCCGAAGCGCCAGCGGAACGGACCACCTGCGCGCCACGGCCAACTTGCAGCTCGATGCAATGGATGATCGAACCCACCGGGATGTTGCGGATCGGCAGCGTGTTGCCAACGCGGATCGGCGCTTCTGCACCGTTCAGGATGGTGGCGCCAACTTCAAGGCCGCGCGGGGCGATGATGTAGGTGCGCTCGCCGTCGGCGTAACACACCAAAGCGATGTGGGCCGAACGGTTAGGGTCGTACTCGATGCGTTCCACTTTCGCCGGGATGGCGTCTTTGTTGCGCACAAAATCGACCACGCGGTAGTGGTGCTTGTGACCGCCGCCCTTGTGGCGGGTGGTGATGTGACCGTTGTTGTTGCGGCCGGCAAGCTGGAACTGCGGCTCCAGCAGCGGCGCGAACGGCTCACCCTTGTACAGGTGGTCACGCGAGATCTTCACCACGCCACGACGGCCTGGTGAGGTTGGTTTCATTTTGATGACAGCCATGATGTATTACGCCCTTTCAGGCAGCCTCCCCGCCGAGGTTGAGCTCTTGCCCCGGTTTCAGCGTCACATAGGCCTTGCGAACGTTGTCGCGACGGCCATTGGACTTGCCGAAACGCTTGGCCTTGCCTTTGGTGTTGACCACCGAGATGCCCTTGACTTCCACCTTGAACATCAACTGCACAGCGGCCTTGATTTCGTATTTGGTGGCGTCTTGCAGCACCTTGAAAGTCACCGTGTTGCCCTTTTCGGCAATCATGGTGGCTTTTTCAGACACCACGGGGGCCACGAGCACCTGCATCAGGCGGCCTTCGTCGAATTTTGTGGGATGTGATGCGTGGCTCATGCGAACATCTCCTTGAGTTTGTCCATCGCGGCCTTGGTGACCAGCACCTTGCGGTAGTGCACCAGCGACACCGGATCGGCGTAACGGGGCTCAACCACCAGCACGCCCACCAGGTTGCGCGAGGCGAGGTACAGGTTTTCGTCGACTTCGTCGGCGATCACCAGCACGGAATTGAGGTTCATTGCCTTGAACTTGGCCGCCAGCGGCTTGGTTTTGGGCGAGTCGACTTTGATCGAATCAACCACAGCCAGGCGGCCTACACGGGCCAACGGCGAGAACATGCTGGCCATGCCGGCGCGGTACATCTTCTTGTTGATCTTGTGGCTGAAGTTTTCGTCCGGCATGTTCGGGAAAATCCGGCCGCCTCCGCGCCACAGCGGCGAAGAGGTCATACCGGCGCGGGCGCGGCCCGTTCCCTTTTGCTTGAACGGCTTCTTGGTGGAGTGCTTGACCTGTTCACGGTCTTTCTGGGCACGGGTGCCCTGACGCGCGTTGGCCTGGAAAGCCACCACCACCTGGTGCACCAGGTCTTCGTTGTATTCGCGACCAAACACGGTCTCAGGGGCGTCGTATTTCGACGTCGCCTGACCTTGGTCATTCAGGAGCTCAAGTTGCATTACTTCGCTCCTTTTGCTTCGACGGCTGGCTTGGCCTTGATGGCGTGGCGCACCGTGACAAAACCGCCTGGCGCGCCGGGCACTGCGCCACGGATCATCAGCAGGCCACGTGTTTCGTCAATGCGGATCACGTCGAGGTTCTGGGTGGTCTTGGTGACATCGCCCAAATGGCCAGTCATGCGCTTGCCTGGGAACACGCGTCCCGGGTCCTGCGCCATGCCGATCGAGCCGGGCACGTTGTGCGAACGGCTGTTGCCGTGCGACGCGCGCTGCGAGCTCATTTTGTGGCGCTTGATGGTGCCGGCAAACCCTTTACCGATCGAGGTGCCTTGCACGTCAACCTTTTGGCCCACGGCAAACACGTCGGCAGCGGGCACTACGGCACCGGCGGCGTATTTGGAAGCGTCGGCGTTATCGGCGCTCAAACGGAATTCCTGGATGATTTCACCGGCTTCGACACCTGCTTTGGCGAGGTGGCCAGCGGCTGGCTTGCTGACGCGCGACGCTTTGCGGGCGCCAAATGTGACCTGCAAGGCCACATAGCCGTCGTTCTCCTGGGTTTTGACCTGGGTCACGCGGTTGTTGGACACGTCTACCACCGTGACAGGGATCGCATCCCCTTCATCGGTAAACAGGCGCATCATGCCAACCTTGCGTCCCAGCAACCCCAATCGATTGCTTTGACTCATTGTTTTCTTTCGTAACTTCCACCGCGCCAACTTCAATTGGTCAGCGCGTCCTTGAACCCAAGGCTGCATGTGAAAGACAGTTAATAAACCCCGGCCCTTTTTGAGCAGAGCCTGCGAGTATAACCCGGATTCGGGTGACTGGCAAATCGCGGCGGGCTGGGCCGTGGTCACGCAACCCAACTGCAGTCTGCGGTGACAAGCCAAAGACCTGATAAAAGACCTGAATTAAAACTTTACTAAGTCTATAATCAGGGCTCAATCAAACTTGAGCTAGCCAAATCCCTGGAGTTTTCACATGTCAAACCTCGTGCTTACCGCCGCCACGGCCAGTGTTTCTGAACTTAAACGCAACCCCATGGCCACGGTGGCAGCGGGCGAGGGTTTGCCGGTCGCCATCTTGAACCGCAATGAAACCGCGTTCTACTGCGTTCCGGCCCAAGCCTACGCCAGCCTGATGGAACGGCTGGACGATGCGGAACTGAACGCCTTGGCCGACCAGCGCCGCAATCAGCCCGAAATTGCGGTCACGCTGGATGACCTATAAGTTCAAATTCAAGGAGGAAGCTCTCAAGGAGTGGCACCGGCTGGACGGCCACCTGCGCGCCTTGTTTAAAAAGAAACTGTCTGAGCGCCTCATCACACCCCGTGTGCCCTCGGCAAAACTCTCAGGCCACCCGGATCGCTACAAAATCAAGCTGCGGGACGCAGGCTACCGGCTGGTGTACGAGGTGCGTGATGGCGAACTGGTCATCGTGGTAGTTGCCGTCGGCAAGCGGGAGCGCAATGCGGTTTATCTGGCAGCGCAGGGGCGGCGTTGATTGAGCCCATTTCCTTCTTTTCATTCGCCTTGTTATTTGGGTCGCAACGCCTGAAGAACATCCCTGATTTCTGCCAGTAATTTCTCCAATTGCTCCCTATTTTTTGAATCCTTTCTCCTGGACAGCACCCCCCAGAATGAAAGGAGTACCGATGCAAGAGGTGACACCCAATTGCTCAAAAACTCTAAAAATTGATACACAGCCCGCTCCTTGAAAAAAGTCCAACGGATAGTCTCGTAAATGACATCGGGGGGCGCAAACCCTACCGGGGGTCGCGACCCACCCGTGTGACTGCGAAGCGTCATTTGAAGAAGGATCAAGGAGCGGCACAGGGGATTGGCTGGGCAGCGGCCTGTAAAACACCAACACCAGTTGGCCGATACCCCAGATACCCTTTCCAACTAAAACCATGGAAAGGCAAGATTGTGACTCGATCATACCCAAAATGGGGTTTATTGATCGAATTTCAGCCGTCAAACGAACAATTTATAGGAAATCGTCATCTGAGTCTCGTGTTATTTACTTATTTAGCTATATAAATAATAGCTAATGACTTGAATTCAACAGGCCACCCGACCAGCCCGTCACCGCACAGCAGCCTCAGCGCCCGTCACAACTCCGTGCGCAAACTCCAGATTTCCGGAAACAGCACCACATCGAGCATCTTGCGCAGGTAACTCACGCCACCGGTGCCGCCGATGCCGCGCTTGAAGCCGATGACCCGCTCCACCGTGGTGACGTGGCGGAAGCGCCGCTGGCGAAAGGCGTCTTCGAGGTCGGTGAGTTTCGCCCAGTTGGTACAGCTCCCAGTGCGCCTTGGGGTCGCGGTAGACCTGCGTCCAGGCCTGCTGCACGCCAAAGCTTGCCTCATACGGTTGCGTCCAATCGCGCTCGAGGTGCGAGGGCGGCACCGCAGTGCCGCGCGGTGCCAGCGCCTTCAGCGCCTCGTCATAGAGGGAAGGCGTCCAGTACGCCGCGTCCACCCTGGCCAGCAGGTCGGGCCGGGGCGCAGCGGCATACGCGTAACGCTAGGAGTCTGGGCGGCAGAAGGCGTCGAAGCGAAAAATGGCCCCAGCGAGGACAGTTTTTGCCGCATTTGCAGGCCCATAGCCGCAGCTATGGGACAAAAAGGCGGCAAAAAATGGACCGGTGCGGCCATTTTGCAGCCGACGTTCCTTCTGCCGCCCAGGCTCCTAGGGTTCTCCCCATGTCGACAGATTTGACAAAGGTTACCAAGCGTAACCACTGCGAACGGTGCAATCGTCCCGTTAAGCCTTGCCAATACTGGTTTGACCGATTTTGGCCCGAAAATTGCTTAGGCCTTTAGCCTTCCATTCACTTGTGTATGTTTGCAGTTATTGTCTCTATAAATTGAAAGTTATTATGAATTTCAAGTGCCTTAAATCACTGGTTGCGCCGCTTCTGCTCAGCGTACCGCTTTTTGCTGCCGCCGGCCCGTTCACCAACATGTATGTGTTTGGTGACAGTTTGTCAGATACCGGCAATTTGTCGATCGTGAGCGGCGGCTTTTATCCAGGCAACGCGCAACCCTATGCCGGTGGCCGTTATTCAAATGGCCCACTTTGGGTCGAAGGTTTGGCTGCGGGTCTGGGTTTGGCGGGTGATGCTGCTCCGGTCTTTGCCGGTGGCAAAAACTTCGCTTTCGCGGGCGCCCGCACCGGCTTAGATGCCAACCCCCCCGGCGTGCTGGCCCAGACCGTCGGCATTTGGGGCAGCGGCAATCCCGTTCCGACACCAGGCTCGGCTGACCCGAATGCACTGTACGTCGTCGTCGGTGGCGGTAATGACATGCGTGATGCACGTACCGCCTTTCAAGGCGTGACGCCCGCTGACCAGTTGGGCCACTTCAACGCGGCGCTTGCTGCTGTCAACAATCTGGGCAACGCCGTCGGTTACTTGGCCGCAAGTGGTGCCAAACACGTGCTAATTTCCAATTTGCCGGATCTGGGCGCCACACCCGAAGCCGTTTTGTTGGGTCTGACGGCGGCTTCCAGTGATGCCACGAATAAATTCAACGCCTTGATTGGCAGTTTGCTGGGTCTGGAAAGTTTTTTTGTCGGCTTGGACATTGACCTGCTTGACATGGCCGGACTGGCCGCCCGCGCTCACGCTGGCAACACCCCCGGCATTTTCAACACCTCGCTGCCGTGTAATGGTTTCTTTGGCGCCGATGGCGGCTTTGGCACCGCGGGGGCGAGCTGTAGTGTGTCTTTGTTCTCAGACGTTTTGCACCCCTCCGCCACGGCGCATGGCCTGATTGCCCGCGAGGCACTGCTGATTTACGGCATCCCCGAGCCCGAAACCCTGGCCTTGTTCGCCCTGGCTTTTGCCGCGTTGGCGGTGACGCGCCGTCGCGCCGTCCAAGCGGTCTGACACCTGCGGTCAGGTTCGGGCCCTGCAAAGGCCCTGACCCGGCGGCGGTGAACCATAAAAAAACCGACATTGCGTCGGTTTTTTTATTTCAATCTTTAATCATGGCGGGTAAATTCCCCGCCGCGTGCGGCGTCTCCTCTTTGGTTCCAGGGATTCCAATACCCTGCCCCTTGCAGCGAGGATTTTTAATACCCATTTTGGGTATTATGCATTTAATTAAATCATAAATTATTAATTTTAATTAATTAATTATATATTTAATACACAAATATATATTAAATTTAATAGCAAAATATTGAATAATTACGAGACCTTAATCCGAATATTTATTAAAATATAAAATCAATAAAAATGTTTACTTCACCGTCACACGTGCAAACTTCCGCTTCCCCACCTGCACCACGTAGACGCCGCGCCCGAGTTTCAAGCCTTTGTCACTCACCACGTTCGAATCCACACGCACACCGCCGCCGTCGATCAGGCGGTTGCCCTCGCCGCTCGACGCCGCCAAGCCGGCCATTTTGAGCAGGTTGCCGATGCCCATGGGCGCGCCGTCATCGGCCAGCGAAAACGCCACTTCCGGGATCACGTCGGGCACACCGCCTTTGGCGCGGTTGATGAAGTCGGCTTCTGCCGCATCGGCCGCCGCTGCCGAGTGGAATCGCGTGGTGATCTCCTTCGCCAGCGCCACTTTGGCGTCTTTGGGGTTGCGGCCCGCCTCAACTTCAGCCTTCAATTTGGCAATGTCAGCTTCTGATTGGAACGACAAAAGTGTGTGCCAGCGCCACATCAGCACGTCTGAAATGCTCAAAACCTTGGCAAACATGGTGTTGGCGTCTTCGCTGATGCCGATGTAGTTGTTTTTCGACTTCGACATTTTCTCGACGCCGTCCAGGCCTTCGAGCAGCGGCATCGTCAAGATGCACTGCGGCTCCTGCGCGTATTCCTGCTGCAAGTGACGGCCCACTAACAAATTGAATTTCTGGTCGGTTCCCCCGAGTTCCAGGTCAGATTTCAGCGCGACAGAGTCGTAGCCTTGCATCAGCGGGTACAAAAACTCGTGCACGCTGATGCTTTGGCCAGCGGTGAAACGTTTGTGGAAGTCGTCGCGCTCCATCATGCGGGCCACGTTGTATTTGGCCGCCAGTTGGATCATGCCGCGCGCGCCCAGCGGGTCGCTCCATTCGCTGTTGTAGCGAACTTCAGCCTTGTCCATGTCCAGCACCAGGCGGATTTGCTCGAAGTAGGTTTTGGCGTTGGCGTCAATCTCCTCGCGCGTGAGCGGCGGCCGTGTCGAGTTGCGGCCCGACGGGTCACCGATCAGCGTGGTGAAGTCGCCGATCAGCGGAATGACGACGTGGCCGAGCGTCTGCAACTGACGCATTTTGTTCAAAACCACCGTATGGCCCAGATGCAAATCAGGGGCCGTCGGATCCATGCCAAACTTGATTCGAAGCGGCTTACCCGACGTTTCGCTCTTTTGCAGCTTTTTAAGCCATTCTTCCTGCGGAATGAGCTCTTCACAGCCACGCAAGGTCACCGCCATCGCCTCGCGGACACGATCCGTTACAACGATGGGAGGGTTGGAGGCTTGATTCATAAGGGTTTTTACAGATTTCGGCAAAGGGGCCGCGGTTACAATGACAGCCCAGCTCAGGGTACGCTCGTGCGTGTTCATAGTGGCCAGAAAACTGTCTCGCACTGTTCATCCAACACTGTCAAACAGCCTGGCACTTCATCCTGAGATCATTGAATTTTAGTGCTTGCATGGCCCCGCCCACACGGAACCTGGCAGGCAAAACGTTGGAATCTGCTTTTGCCCCACGGTTTTTCACCCGCAGCGAATGCGTTGTTGGCCCAGATTGGCCAATCCGTTCAAAACCAGTTCGTCCAGCACCCCAAGCGCCTGACGGGTTTGATCGCCACCTTGGCGCTGGTGGGCGCAGGCGGCGCATTTGCTGTGGCGTCCATCGTGCCCGACGCAGCCGACCTGCCGGTGCAGTTGGTGACTGAGGCCGTTGAACTTCCGACTTTATCATCTGACGCCGCTAACGCTGGCACCTCCACTGCACTGGAACCCGTATCGGCCCTGCCTTTCACCCTGTACCGCTCGGAAGTGACCCGCTCCACCGACACGGCAGACACCCTCTTGCGCCGCCTGGGCATTGACGACGCCGCTGCCGCCAGCTTTTTGCGCACTGACGCTCTGGCCCGAAAGAGCCTGTGGGGCCGCGCGGGGCGCGCCATCACCGCAGAAGCCAATATCGACAACGGTTTCAAGAAGCTCGTCGCGCGCTGGACGCCCTCAGACGACGGCCATTTCAGCCGCCTGGTGGTCGAGCAAACACCGGGCGGTTTGACGTCGCGCCTGGAGACCGCCCCGTTGACCGCCTCGGTTCGGCTGGCCAGCGGCAGCATCAGTTCTTCGCTGTTTGCCGCCACCGATGAAGCGCGCCTGCCGGATGCCATCGCCACCCAAATCGCCGAGATTTTCTCGGGCGATATTGATTTTCACCGCGCCTTGCGCAAGGGCGACCGTTTCAGCATCACCTACGAAACGCTGGAAGGCGACGGCGAGCCGATGCGCGCGGGCCGCGTGTTGTCAGCCGAGTTCGTCAACAACGGCAAAAAGTACTCGGCGATGTGGTTCACCACCCCCGACAGCAAACTGGACACCAAGCCCGGCGCCCGGCAAAAAGGCGCGTATTACACCCTCGACGGCAACAGCCTGAGCCGCGCTTTCCTGGCCTCGCCGCTGGAGTTCTCGCGCGTCACGAGCGGTTTCAAAATGCGACTGCATCCGATTTTGCAAACCTGGAAGCAACACCTGGGCGTCGATTACGCAGCCCCCACCGGCACCCCGGTGCGCTCGATCGGCGACGGCGTGGTCGAATTCGCCGGTGTGCAGCGCGGTTTTGGCAACGTGGTCATCGTCGACCACGGCAAAGGCAACAGCACCGTGTACGCGCACCTGAGCAAAATCAATGTGCATAAAGGTGAAAAAATCAGCCAGAGCCAGCACCTCGGGGCCGTCGGCACCACCGGCTGGTCTACCGGGCCACATCTGCATTTTGAATTCCGCGTCAATGGCGTGCACCAAGACCCGTTGACCATGGCGCAAAAAGCCGAAACCCTGCCGGTCGCCGCTGATGTCAAACCGCTATTTGATGCGGCTTCGTCCCAGGTTCGTGTGGCGTTGGCGGCGGCGGCGGGCATGAAACGCGGCACCGCTGAGTAATCGCCGCCAGGTTGCTCGCGCAAGCCTGCAAGACTATGGCCGCCTCGACCCCCGAGCTTTACATCGGCCTGATGTCCGGCACTTCGCTGGACGGCATTGACGGTGTTTTGGCAGATTTCTCAAACGGGGCACTCAAAGTGCTCCAACACGCAGGTTTGCCGTTTCCGCCAGAACTGCGGCAGGAGTTTCTGGCGCTCAACAGCCCGGGCCATGACGAAATCCACCGTGCTGCGCTGGCGGGCAACGCCTTGGCGCGCCTGTACGCGCAGGTGGTACGCGAGATTCTGGCCGCTTCTGGCGTGCCTGCCAACCAGGTCGCGGCCATTGGTGCCCACGGCCAAACGGTGCGCCATCGCCCGCAGGAATTTGACCTGGCAGCGGCAAACGCGGCGGGCGGCGGCGCCGGCTACACCGTGCAAACCAACAACCCAGCCCTCCTGGCTGAATTGACGGGCATCGACGTGGTGGCAGACTTTCGCAGCCGCGATGTTGCTGCCGGTGGGCAGGGCGCACCTTTGGTGCCTGCCTTTCACCGCGAAGTGTTTGGCCGACCGCACAAGGCAGTGACAGTGCTGAATTTGGGTGGCATTGCCAATGTGAGTTTGATCCCGCCCCAAACAGCGCTGGATGCAGCCAAGGTTCTCGGTTTCGACTGCGGCCCGGCCAATGTGTTCTTGGACTATTGGGTGCAAAAACACCTGGGCAAAACCTTTGACGAGGACGGCCAATGGGCGGCCAGCGGGCAAGTGTCCGCAGCCTTGTTGCAGCGCATGTTGGCTGACCCGTTTTTCACCAAACCACCGCCCAAAAGCACCGGGCGAGACCTTTTCAGTGTGCGGTGGCTCGACAAACACTTGGCGCAATGCCCCGGTGTTTCTGCACCAGATGTACAGACGACATTGGCAGAATTGACAGTTAAGTCAACTGTAGATTGCATAGAAAGCTACCAAAATAATAGCGAATTGCTGCTCGTTTGTGGCGGTGGCGCACTGAATTTGCACCTGATGGCCCGTTTGAAGGCACTGTTACCTGGCCTACAGCTTGCGTCGTCCGCCGATTTTGGTCTGCCGCCGCTGCAAGTTGAATCCGCCGCATTCGCCTGGCTGGCCCGCAAGGCGATCCGGCGCGAAACCGGCAATTTGCCAAAAGTGACGGGCGCAAAAAAGGGTGCCAACTCGGGCACCCGTATTCTTGGGGCGATTTACCCGGCCTGAGGCCCGGGTAAATGCACAAAGGCTTAGCTCAAGAATTACGTTGAGAAACTCGAACCGCAGCCACAGGTCGTCGTGGCATTCGGGTTTTTGATGACGAACTGCGAACCTTGCAGGTCTTCTTTGTAGTCGATCTCAGCGCCCACCAAATACTGGTAACTCATCGCGTCGATCAGCAAGGAGACACCGTTTTTGGTCATCGTGGTGTCGTCTTCGTTGGTGATTTCGTCGAAAGTGAAACCATATTGGAAGCCTGAACACCCACCGCCCTGCACAAAAACGCGCAGTTTCAACTCGGGGTTGCCTTCTTCGGCGATCAGGTCGGCCACTTTGGCAGCGGCGCTATCGGTGAACAAAATCGGCGCGGGCGGCATGTCTTCCATGACGGTGGCGGGCATGCTGGTCTGGATGTTTTCGGCAACGGCGCTCATGGCGAATCCTTTAATTTCACTTCAAAATCTAAATGTCAATACTACAGTAAATTGCTCGGGATTGCAGCTTAGCCGTTATTTGCCGCTAGTTTCAGTGTGGGTTTTTCCTCACCTGCCAACAGCGGCCGCAGTTGGCCTGACACCAGCGCGCCCTGGTGCATCTCCAGCGCGGCATAACGCACTTCCCCTTCGATACGCGCTTTGGGCTGGAGTTCCAGCATCACGGCCGCGTAAATCGGCCCTTTGACCGTGCCATTGATGATGATGTGGTCGGCATGCACTTCGCCAGTGACGGAGGCGGACTCGGAGATCACCAGGATGCTCGGCTCGTCTTCGCTGGCGCGCAGGTTGCCGATGACCGAGCCATCGACCCGCAGGCCGTCGGTAAAACGCATATTGCCTGCGATTTGGCTGCCGTGGGCGATCAGGCTTTTGATGGGGGGCTGCTTTTTCTTGAACATGGGGGCGATCTCCAGTATTTGTCTGATATTTTGGTTTTTTGAGATGCCAGGTCTTTAGATTTTCACCGTTTGGCTGGCGCGAACCACCGTGCCTTCCACCACTTTGATCGACACGGTTTTCACCGTGGTTTGTTCGGGCAGGTCAAAAATGCCTTCGGTGCGGCCAAATTGGCGGAATTTCAATTCTTTGGCTCCGCCCGGCGCGGCACCTGTCCAGGGTTTGCCATTTTGGGTGCCAGCAAAGTTGACTTCCAACTTGCCGTTGAAATCAGGCGCATTTTTTTGCGCATTCACCAGCAAGACCTGCCATTTTACCTGCCGCCCCGCCAGCACTTCGGCCTGCAAGGCGCGCACGGTGACACCTTCGGCGCCGGTGGACGGCATCAGCTTCTCAAAAAACCCCAAATCTTCCTTGAGCTGGCGGTTTTCGGCATCCAGCAGCTTGTTTTGCGACACCAGGCCTTCTTGCGCCGATTTTTCAGTGGTGATCAAAGTGGCCGAGGTGTTGGCGATGGACTGCGCCTTTTCGCGCGCAGTAATGGCCGCCGCCAGATCGGCGCGCAGCGTGGTGATCTCGATTTTGGCCTTTTGCAGCTCATCTTTGGCGTCGCCGTCCACCCCGGCGATGTTTTTGCCCAACTCAAAGGCCCACAGCCCGATGGCCGCGCAAAACCCAAACACCAGCGCAATCGCCGCCCAGCGAAACGGCCACGGCAAGGCGCTGCGTACCGACATGCGCGGGGCGCTGATGGTGAGGCGGCGGCGAAGCAGGCGGAATCTCATGGGGATTGAAGGTGGGCGGCTGAGTCTAGCAGCGCAAGGTAAATCAGTTGTAAGTAAATTCCCATGAAAAAACCGCCAGGAATTGCTTCGTGGCGGTTTTGTCGGAAACCCGAAGATTAACGCTTCGAGAATTGTTTCCTGCGGCGTGCACCGTGCAGGCCGACCTTCTTACGCTCAACTTCACGCGCGTCACGCGTCACAAAGCCGGCTTTGCTCAACTCGGGCTTCAGGGTTGCGTCGTAATCGATCAGCGCGCGGGTGATGCCGTGGCGCACCGCGCCAGCCTGGCCGGACTCGCCGCCACCGGCCACGTTGACCATCACGTCGAAGGTTTCAGCGTGGTTGGTCAGCAGCAGGGGCTGTTTGCAGATCATGATCGAGGTCGCACGGCCGAAGAACGCGCCGATGTCTTTGCCATTCACCACGATCTGGCCGGAGCCTTTTTTCAGAAACACGCGGGCGACGCTGGATTTGCGACGGCCGGTGCCATTGTTCCATTCACCGATCATTTGGCGGCTCCTGTGGTGTTCGCTGCGGAACGGTTGACGAGTTCAAGCACTTTGGGCTGTTGGGCCGTGTGCGGATGCTCCGCGCCGCCGTAAACCTTGAGCTTTTTGATCATGGCGTAACCCAGCGGGCCTTTAGGCAACATGCCCTTGACGGCTTTTTCCAACGCGCGGCCAGGGTGCGCGGCTTGCATGTCGCGGAAATTGGTGCTGGAGATGCCTCCGGGGTAACCGGAGTGACGGTAATAGATTTTGTCCATCGGCTTGGCGCCGGTGACACGCAGCTGGGCTGCATTGACGACGACAATGAAGTCGCCAGTATCGACGTGAGGCGTATAAATGGCCTTGTGTTTGCCGCGCAAACGGAGAGCAACTTCGCTGGCTACTCGTCCGAGGACCTTGTCGGTCGCGTCAATCACAAACCACTCGTGCTTCACGTCAGCGGGTTTTGCGCTGAACGTAGACATGAGATTTCTCTTTTCTATAGGTTAAGAGGGTTTGGCGGGCCCTTTTCCACGGTCGGCGTTCCTCTGACGGGAATCTCTTAGGTGGGTTCACTCAGGCTGCACGGCCGCGAGACTATGCTGAGAGCGCTTCGTCGCGGGACCACAAAATCGCTGCGAAGCCTTCTATTATACAAAGACCCAGCCCGGCTTGGCAAGGGGTGGGTTTGCACGGTGGGCGACGCCTATTGGCGGTCGGCCGGGCGGCTGTTTTCCTTGAGGCGGCGGCGGTTCTCCACGCACAGGGCCAATTGCGTGAATTCCGGCTTTTCGCATTCGTTGAAGATACACATCGGACGGGTGAGAAAGTTGCTCCCGGCGCAGACCTCGGCCGGCCCGGGGCGGACATTGGCCACCTGGGGGGCGCTGGGCAAAGGGGCCAAAGGAGCCTTGGGCGGCGCGGGTGCGTGGCCCGCCTCAACGCGGGGTGGCGGGTCAGGCGGCTCATTTCTGGCGGCAGCCGACACACCCGCACCCGACGGGCCGGCGTTGGCGGCAAGTGGCCCTTTGCCGGCCGCAACAGGCTTTTTGCCCGCTGGCGACGGCGCTGGTGAGGTCAACGTGGAACTGGCTGCATTCACAGGTGTTGGCGCTGGCCCGCCCTGCGCAAGCGGTGGCGTGGCGCCAGACCCGGATGCGCCAACCTGCGGGCTGGGCGCAAGCGACGACTTAGCAGCAGCCTCCTCAACAACCACTGCGGCGGCTGGCGTGGCCACGGCAGGGCCAAGGCTAGCCTGGGGCGCAACGGCACGCCCGCCCAGGAACCCGTACCCGGCGACTGCCAGCACAGCAACACCCGCCAGCGCGATCCACACACGATTGCTCGTCCGGGGCGCGGGCGGCGGCGGGCGTGGCACCGCCTTTACTTGGGCCTTTACTGGGGTCTCCACTTGGGCCTCTGCCTTCATCGCCGCTGAGTCCACGGTGGCTTGCAGGTTGGCAGCCAGAGGCTTGGGACTTGCGCCAAACGCAGGCACGTCCTCGGCCACGAGCAGGGGGCTTTCCTGTTCCAGCACCCCATAGGCGCTCACACGCCCCAGCTCGGCGGCATCGGTGGCGGGGGCGCCAAACCCCGGGTCTTCCTCCAGGTCTTCAGCCGTATCGGCGGCCCCGGCGGCTTGCAGCAGGGTCATCGCATGCGGATCGGCCTGGGTGGCGGCGCCCTCTTCCTTCAAGACCAGCCAGTCACGCCACGAGGCCGGCTGTTTGCCCTCGGGCGCGGCCAGGCCCATTTCTTCGATGAACGCCGCCACGCTTTGCTGGCGCTCGTCGGGCAGCACGCACAGCGCATGCGCGATGGCCCGCACGAAGTCGCGCGAATAACTCTGGCCATAAAACGACTGCACGGTTTTGGCCACGCTGGCAAAACTGGGCATGCGGTCGCGCACGGCACGCACTGTGGCGGGCGTCGGCGGGGCATTGCACAAACAGCCATGCACCACGGCGGCAAGTGAATAGAGGTCCGTCCAGGGCCCTTGCGCCAGCTCACCCGAATGCGCGTACTGCTCGATGGGCGCGTAGTTGACCTTCAGGATGGCCGTGTGTTTTTCGCTCTTGCCGCTGATGGCACGCCGCGCCGCGCCCAAATCCAGCAGCACGGGCGGGCCGACGTCTTGCAGGAAGATGTTGTCGGGCGAGATGTCGCGGTGCACCATGTTGTGCCCATGCAGGTAGTCCAGCGCCCCCAGCACCGACCACAAAACCACGCGCAGCCAGGGCTCGGGCGGCGGGCTGAGCATGAGCCGGCGCGCCTCTTTGAGCGTCATGCCCCTATACAGCGGCATGACCATGTAGGCCGTGTTGTTGGCTTCCCAGAAGCGGTACACCTTGACCAGCGAAGGGTGGTCCAGCTGCGCCAGCAGCCGGGCCTCGGCTACAAAAGAGCGCAGCCCGGCGGCCAGCGCGTCGTGGTCACCCGAGGAGCGCGGCGCCAGGCTCTGGGCGCCCGAGCGCCCGGCCAGCGCCGACGGCATGTACTCCTTGATCGCCACAGTGCGCTGCAAGGAGCTGTCATAGGCGCTGTAGACCATGCCAAAACCGCCCACCCCCAGCAGGCCGGTGACTTCGAACTCCGCCAGAACCGTGCCCGTGCGCAAGGCGTCCAGATGGAACAGCGCGGACTCTTCCTGGGCGGGCCCGGCGGCGGGGGCAGGCTGATTTGACATGTAGCCGGATTTTGCATGCAAAACGCGGGTGTGGGCCGGTTTGCCCGCCGCACGGGCGTTTGCCCTTGCGTCAAGGTGTGGCGGCGCGGTGATGTCGTTACCATCGGTGCATGTTCAGCTACCGCCACGCCTTCCACGCCGGCAACCACGCCGACGTGCTCAAACACACGGTGTTGATCGCCATTTTGAAGCACATGACCGCCAAAGACGCGGCCTTGTTGGTGCTCGACACCCACGCAGGCGCGGGCCTGTACCGGCTCGACGGCGACTACGCCACGACCAGTGGCGAGGCTAAAAATGGTTATTTGAAGTTAAATGAAGATAAAAAATCGATATCAGGCCACGTCAATAAACATACTTTAGCTACAAAAAATAAACCTATTTCGACTGAAATTTCATCACAAATTCTTTTAGATTACCTTGAATTAGTCAACAGTTTCAACACCAAAAGCAGCGTCAAAATCTACCCTGGCTCGCCTTTCATCGTCCAGCGGTTTTTAAAGGGGCGCGACAAACTCAAGGCCTTTGAGCTGCACCCGACCGACATCAAAACCCTGGTGGCCAACATCGCCCAGCTTGAGGCCGGGCGCCAGGTGGCGGTGCTGCGCGAAGACGGTTTTGAGGGCGTGAAAAAGTTCCTGCCGCCGCCCTCCAAACGTGCGCTGCTGCTGTGTGACCCGAGTTACGAGATCAAGACCGATTACGCCCGCGTCACCGAGATGGTGGCCGACGCCCTCAAGCGCTTCGCCACCGGCACCTATGTGGTTTGGTACCCGATCATCCCGCGCCCCGAAGCGCACGACCTGCCACGCAGACTCAAAACCTTGGCCACCAAAGCCGGCAAAGCTTGGCTGAATGCCTCGCTGACGGTGAAAAACAGCAAACTCATCACCGACCAAGCCGGCGAGGTCGAACGCCCTGGCCTGCCCGCCAGCGGCATGTTTGTGATCAACCCGCCGTTTACCCTGAAAGCGGCGCTGCAAGCGGCGCTGCCAGAGATGGTGACCGCGCTCGGGCAGGACAAACACGCGGCATTTGCGTTGGATTCCGGGGGGTGAGTTTGGGGGTTTCTGGGTTTTTTCGCTTTTTATATTGTTCAATAATAATAGCAAACTATTTATATATTACGTGGCCTAGAACGTTAAAATTCTTGAAACTCTCTTTGGGACGTCGGTTTTTTATATTTTGTTAATACCCATGTTAACTTCGGCGTCAATGAAGTGCGTCCTCGCATCAAAGTCCGCGTGGCAATTGGGCTTGTTTTTTTGGGCCGCAAAAGAGGCCGAGAACGCCCGCTGGGATTCGAATTGGGAATTCGGGGGGTATTCAAATCAAGGAATTGACGTGAGAATTAGCCGTGCTGATCGATAAGTTTGAGCCGGTACATTGCCGGGTTTGTCGCTATTTTTAATGGAGCAAACTGTTCATATGAAACAACGACAAAGGCAGATTTTTTCAACTGAAATTGACGTGTTTTGGCGCAGGCAGTTGCGGGATATATTGCGTTATGTTCCACGGGTGATTTATGGCCGGCCTTCTTGACAGCATCGAAAAGCTCATCACCGAACATGGCTCGGCGGCCATACTCAAGGAGCGCTTGCTCCTGATTGCGGATCAGTGCCGCGCGCTTGAGAAAGCGTTGGTCGCCAGCGAGGCCAAAACAAAAGATGTTCTTGCGCAGAAAGAACATCTTGAGCTTGAAAACCTCAAGGCCAAAGAGGAAGTGCAGGCTCTCAAAGATCGACTTGCTCATTTCGTGTCCTTGTCTGAATTTACGGAAAGCGATGGCGCTCTTTTTAAGCGCTTGGCAAACGGAGAATGGGACTACACGCCATATTGCCCATCCTGCAAAACCGCAATGGTTGCCCCCGGTCGGCATGAGCTGTTCCGGTGCGGAAAGAGGTCGTGCGGGCAATCAGCATCATTCAAGGGCATCGGGGTCGGCGATGTCATTTCTCGTCTGTCGTGAACGTGGCACATAACTAGTTGATTGACGCGGACACCCAACATCAGGTGGCCGCTTCGCGGCGGTGTCTGGTTTCCGGTCATCGCCAACGTTAGGCATCACGGACAAGTCCCTGCCCACCTTCCCATGTACCTCTACCTAGACGCCGCCTACTTACGGCGCGCACTTGCAAACCGGCTGACAGAGGTCGGCATCCCCTCCGCATCGCCCCGATGGCCCGTGGTGGCCAAGTACTTCAGAGCAACTCGAACGTACTTCTACGACTGCCCCGAGACCGTTAGACGGGAAGCTGAAGATGAAATCGAATACCACGCTCGGACTCGTGCCCAAGATGCGCAATCCAGGGAAATCGGATTGCTTGATGGATTCTTTGTCCGCAGGGGATCACATCGCGGCACTCCTGGAAGGACTCGTCAGAAGGAAGTCGATGTGCTGCTTGCAGTAGACATGTTGACTCACGCGCAACGCCAAACAACGAAGAGCGTCACACTGTTGGCTGGCGATCTTGACTTCAAACCTGTTGTGGAAGCCGTCGTCGAACTTGGAGTCACGGTCACTGTGGCTTTCGAGCCGAGAAGCGGTTCTGTTGACCTCGCGCTCGCTGCGGACATGAGGCAGAAGATCTCTTTGTTCGATCTATGGCACATGTCGGACCAGTACGTCCAGCCAAGGGGTCGATTGCTTCTGCCGACATCCCATCACGGGAAAGGGTACGAGTTTGGCCAAAGACTAGAGCGGGCAATGACCGAGGTCGGCCCAATCTACTTCCGCAAAGCCGAAGGGCCATGGGTGCTTGATTTCGAAGAACTGTCGGGCCTCAGATCGGCCCCCTACTGGTCATCTCAGGATCAGGACCTTCTTCGCGCTTGGGTTGAGGGTGACTTCGGATCAGTAACATGGCAAGACGACTGGCCCGAACGTGATGCCTAACTGGTCGTTCAACCGGAGCGCCAACGGCTGGCCACCTTGCCCGCGAGGCGCCGCCTGCTTATCCTGCACCTCGCGGGCAAGGCGTCCACCCGCTGTCGCCCGGTTAACTCTGCGTTGAACTAAACCGCTGACGCGGTGGTGGGTCTTCTCAGGCCGCCACCGCGCTCTGCTTTGCGGGCCTCCTGCTCGCGGCCTCCGGAGTCGCAGCGGTGCCAGCGAACAAGCGCGTGCTTAACGGCACGGTCACTTTTCACCAGGGTCGGTGTCCATCTGACGAAGTTCGAGAGCCTCCCACCAGTCAGAAGCTAAATGCCGGGGAGAAGAGACGGTGTGCGTCGGCAGCGGCAACATCTCCCGATAAGATTGCTCCTGCGGCTCCCAACGTGTCCAGCGGCTTTAGTTGCGACGTCTGGTTCGGCATGAACACGCGCTAGAGTGCGACAATGCCGGAACGATGGTGGCAGGACAAGCGAAAGCAAGGCCGAACTTTCCTTGTCGACAGGCTTCGGCGTACGTCGGCTCAGAGTTCCACCGCAATGAGCAGCGACCAATAGGCTGGTTCGAGGTGTTGCAATGTAGGGCAACAACAATCAAGAATCCACGCGAGATGATCGAACTTATTCACTTTCCGCTCGGCGTGATACTGAACTCGGGAAACGATAGTTTTCTCGCAAGATTCACGGGTTTGGGCAGATGCCTTTCGGTGCAATGAACTGGGATCTTGCCAATGCTTCACGTCCATACCTCCGACTTTGAACTGGCTGTTCAAGCCGTTCGCGACATCTATTGCCCGCACAGCCTCACCCTTTGCCAAACTGCGAGACGGCTGGATACCCGGCTCGACGTGACTGGGCCAGCCACTTGGCCGATCGTGCGCCTCGAATACGGAGCGCCAATCAATGTTGATGCCGACTACAAGGATCTACCCCTTATCCAGAAGTGCATTTCCGGCTACGGCATTCTGCGGCAGGGATCAGGCGAGGCCGCGTGGCGGCCCGGCGTTACGCTTGCGGCTTCCCCGAATCTGGGAACCAAACTCAGCTTCAGCGAGAATTTTTCACAGATCTCGCTGAAGCTCAACAAGGACAGGCTCGAGCGGCTGTGCAGCCGCTGGCTTGGTTATCCACTCGATCGTGACTTGCGGTTTGACCTGCGACCGTTTTCAGCACCGCTGGAACGCGCCTGGGCGACCACGTTGGCTCTGGTCGAGTCGTACGGAGACTCGATGCCTTCGCTTCCACCGACCGCCGAAGCTGCGCTGGAAGAATTCGTATTGACGCTGCTTCTGACAGGCCATTCCCACAACTTCACGAGTGCGTTCGAGGTGCGCGACAGGCAGCCGCAATCGCAGTTGCTGAGGCGCGCCAGGCAGTACATCGAAGAAAACGCCAGCAGCCCAATGACTGTCTCGGACATCGCGGAGGATCTCCATACCAGCGTCCGTGCGCTACAGAAGAAGTTCCGGGAAGAGCATCAGACCACACCTGCTTCGTACCTTCGCAGTGTGCGGCTTCAACGCGCACGCTCCGCGTTGCTGAATCCAGGTGTGTCGACCACGGTCGCCGACGTTGCACTCGGCTTCGGATTTCTGCACCTTGGACGTTTCAGCATGTACTACAGGGAGACGTTCGGTGAAACCCCTGTGACGACGCTGGCGCGCGTGCGCGGCCCGCAGCGCAAACGTCGGAACTGATCGTGTCCTCTGTCTGAACCATCGGATCTGTCGATCAGATCGCGAGGGATGTAGAGCCTGCAAGGCCCAAGCCACAAAGAGGTCGGCGAAATTTCTGCCCGAATGGCGTTTTCTGGATAGCGGAACGCATAACGGATAGACGCGCGCCGCGCGTTGCAAGACCATGCGACCGGCAACGTGCTTGGCCCTATCACCACATGGGCGCCAAGCGCCTCTTGCCTTTGTCCTTTGCAGTAAACCGAACCTCACCCCATCCACCGTTCCAAGGAGTCGCCCATGAGCAATCACCCCAGCGTCAACGTTGTGTCGCATTCACTTGGCCCGTGCGGTTGCGGCCAACAGCATTCCACCTCCGAACTGATGGCATTTGCGCAAGGTTCAAACCCTGCCGAACGGGCCCTTGCGGCGGGGATGAATGAAGCCGTATTCGCCGGGATGTTTCCGGATGCGGCGTTTCGGCGCAATTTTTTAAAGGCAGTCGGCGCGGGCACGGCGCTTTCCGCGGTGTCGTCGCTGATTCCGCTGGACTCGCTCAAGGCGTTCGCCCAGGACACACGCACCCAGGGCGCGCTGGAGAAGAAAACCCTGAATGTGGGTTTTCTGCCCCTGACCTGCGCCACACCGCTGATCTACGCGGAGGAATTGGGGCTATTCGGGCGCCAAGGCCTCGATGTCAAGCTGCAAAAGATCACCGGGGTCGCGCTGATCCGCGACAAGATGATCAACGGTGAACTCGATTTTTCGCAGCAGCTGTTGCCGGTTGCGCTGATGATGAGCGCGGGGGTCGGGTCCGCCCAGGTGCCGACCCGCGTGCTGACCATCCTCAATCAGCATGGCAACTCGCTGGTGCTGGCGATGAAGCACAAGGACAACCGGAATCCGAAGAACTGGAAGGGCTTCAAGTTCGCGATCCCGTTCGATGCCTCGCATCAGGCGATGCAGTTGCGCTATTACCTTGCTGAGAACGGGCTCGATCCCGACAAGGACGTGAGCTTTCGCGTCGTGCCGCCGACCGAGTACGTCTCGAACCTGCGCACCGGCAATGTGGATGGATTTTTCGGTGGTGAACCGGGCGGGCAGCGTGCCGTCTACGAGGGCGCCGGGTTCATCCACTTGCTGTCGGCGGAAATCTGGAGAGGCCATCCGTGTTGTTCGGTCACTGGCACCGAGGCTTTCATCAAGCAGCATCCGAACACTTTCCTGGCATTCTTTCGCGGTGTGATCGGTGCCGGCCTGCACGTATCGGATGCACAGAACCGCGCCGGGATGGCCAAGGTGCTGGCACAGCCGAAATATCTGAACCAACCCGAGACGGTGGTCGACCAGGTCATCACCGGCAAATACGCCGACGGCCTGGGCAATATCAAGAACGTTCCGGACCGGGTGGAGTTTCAGCCTTATCCCCATTACTCGATGGCGGTGTGGATGCTGACGCAGATGCGGCGCTGGAACATGCTCAAAGAGGATATCGACTACAAGAAGCTCGCCGAGCAAGTCATGCTGGCCACCGATGCCAAGCGACTGATGGCCGAATATGGAGTCCTGGCGCCGGCGCCAGGATTCCGCAAAGAAACGATCCTCGGCAAGGAGTTCGATTCCAGTCGCCCCGAGGAGTACCTCAAGCGCCTGAAGGTCAAGGCCTGACACCATGAGAGGCATGTTCGACAGGCCGTGGGTGCTGTCGCTGCTGTTGTTTGCCGCGTTTGTCCTGGCCTGGCATCTGGCCACGGGGACAAGCCAGGTTGCACCGGCGGCTGCCGATGCCGAGTACGCCAAAATGGTCGGTCAGGGCGGTGCAGCAAAACAATCTGCCATGCCGACCCCGGCAGACGTGGTGCGCCGCGGCGCAGAGTTGCTGTCGCAAGCATTTGACCGCAACGGGAGCAATGATCTTGGCATCGGCTGGCATCTGCTGCACTCGTTGGCGCGGGTACTCGGCGGGTTTGGCATCGCCGTGGCGGTGGCGGTGCCGCTCGGGTTTGCCATCGGTCTGGTACCCACGCTCTACGCCGCGCTCAATCCCTTCATTCAGGTGCTCAAGCCGGTGTCGCCGCTGGCCTGGATGCCCCTGGCCCTGTACACACTCAAGGATAGCAGCGCGTCGGCGATATTCATGATCTTCATCTGCTCGGTATGGCCCCTGCTGATCAATACGGCGTTTGGCGTATCGGCTGTCAGGCAGGACTGGCTGAACGTGTCACGCGTGCTCGGCCTGAGCGTCTGGACGCGGATTCGTCACATCGTTTTTCCGGCGGCGGTGCCGATGGTCTTCACCGGCATGCGTATTTCGATCGGCACCGCCTGGTTCGTGATCGTGGCCGCAGAGATGGTCGTCGGCCAGTCGGGCATCGGCTATTTCATCTGGAACGAATGGAACAACCTACAGATCTCCAGCATGATCACGGCGATTGTGATCATCGGGCTGGTCGGATTGGGGCTGGACGTGTTGCTGGTGCAAATGACGCGCCTGCTGGCCTTTCAGGAATGAGGCGCGCATGAGTTCCGGGTTGCAGGTCAAAGCAGTTTCGGTCGTTTTCAACACCAAGAAGGGGCCGTTCCACGCTATCGACTCGGTCAATCTTGACGTTGCGCCGGGCGAATTTGTCTGCCTGATCGGCCACTCGGGCTGCGGCAAGAGCACGCTCCTCAATCTGATGGCCGGCTTGAATCTGCCCACTCGAGGCGAGGTCTATTGCGACAGCCGCCTGGTGGTCGGCCCGGGCCCGGACCGCGGGGTGGTTTTCCAGCAGCACTCCCTGCTTCCATGGATGACCTGCTTTGAGAATGTGCATCTGGGTGTGCGACGCGTATTTGGTGCGCGAGAGGACGCCGCCGCGCTGCGGCGCCGCACCGAATATGCGTTGAACATGGTTCACCTGGAAGATGCTGCGGCGAAGTACCCGTTTGAAATATCCGGCGGCATGAAACAACGGGTCGGCATCGCCCGGGCGCTGGCGATCGAACCGCGCGTGCTGTTGCTGGACGAACCATTCGGGGCACTCGATGCGCTTACCCGTGCCGCGTTGCAGGACGAATTGATGCGCATCGTCGAGCAGACCCACCCCACGGTCGTGATGGTGACACATGACGTCGATGAAGCGATCCTGCTCGCTGACCGGGTGATCATGATGACCAACGGGCCGAAGGCGTCGATCGGAGACGATCTGCGCATCGAGCTTGCACGACCGCGCGATCGCGTCGCACTGGCCAGCGACGCCCAGTTTGCGGCTTATCGAAAGCGGTTGCTGGAGTTTCTTTTCCTCAAGCAGCGCGTACGAGAATCTGCCACCAGCTAGCGCGCGTGCGCGGCCCACAGCGCCAATGCCGGAACTGACCATGCCCTCTGTCTGAACCATCGAATCTGTCGGTCAGATCGCGAGGGATGAAGAGCCTGCAAGGCACAGGCCACAAAGAGGTTGGCGAAATTTTTGTCCGAATGACGTTTTCTGGATAGCGGAACGCGTAACGGATAGACGCACGCTGCGCGTTGTAAGACCATGCCACCGGCAACGTACTTGGCGCCATCAAACCATGGGCGCCAAGCGCCTCTTGCCTCCTCTGTCCGTCCGTTCATTCACCCAAATTCTTGTAAGGATTCACCATGTCACAACTCACTGCTCCTCCCGTATCCCTTCTGGACATCTACACAGGCGACCAGATTCTTCCCTTGTATTCCACCAGTGTGACTGTCTCCGGGGGCGAAGCCGGGCATGGCCGTGCTTCAGGCCATGCTCGCTCGGAAGATGGCGCACTGGATCTTGCATTGCGGCTGCCAAAGCAGTTGGGCGGGCCAGGCGGTGGCACCAACCCGGAACAGTTGTTCGCCGCCGGGTATGCGGCCTGCTTTCATGGCGCAATGGTGCTCGTAGCGGCAAAACGGAAAGTCAAGCTGCCGACTGACTTACACGTCAAAGTCGATGTCACCTTCGGCCGCGACCCCGAGGACGGCCTCTTTCTGCTGACGGCAAGGGTCGATGTCGGGCTGCCGTCGCTCAACAGCGCCGAGGCAGACGCATTGATCGCTGAAACCGAAGCAACCTGCCCCTATGCAAAGATGACCCGGCAAGGCATTGCTGCTACCGTCAGGCGCGTGTAGTAACCCCCCAGTGGCGAGGGTCGAGTTCTTCGTTTGCCGCTACGCTTACAAACCCTCACAGGAGATCTACCTTGCAAACCGCAACAAACAAGCAGCTACTTCGGAATGTCTTTGATGAAACCGCCAAAGGAAATGGGAAGCCTTTCGTGGACGCCTTGGCGCAGAACGTGGTGTGGCGAATCATCGGGACCACTTCTTGGTCTAAGACGTTTACCGGAAAAGGAAACGTGGTCAAAGGTCTGCTCGTGCCGCTCAACGTACAGTTTGAAGGCAACAACACAATAGTTGCGCATCGAATCCTCTGCGACGGTGACTACGCTGTGGTTGAAGCGAGAGGACGCAATCGAACCAAGCAAGGAAAGGTTTACGAAAACGAGTACTGCTGGGTCATTGAGATGCGAGACGGCAAGATGGCAAACATCGTTGAGTACGCAGACACGGAGCTCATGGAATCAGCTCTTGCGCCTCTGCAAGCATAGAAGTCATCTCCAACTCTTCAGCGCGCGAGTGCGGCCTGACCCTTTGTAGCTACGGACGGGCGGCCAGCGCCGTGCCAGTGCGACCGTCATCTTGGCCCGCCGCAGAACAACACATTGAAAGCTCAAGTTGATTGGCAAATAGACGCCAATTAAGGCATAGTTTATATACCATGAGTTCCTTCGAATTTGACGCCGCAAAGAGTGTGTCCAATCGCACGAAACACGGCATCGATTTTGTTGGAGCGCAGGGTCTCTGGAACGACCCGATGCTGCTGGAGATCCCGGCAAAAACGGATGATGAGCCGCGGTATCTGGTGATTGGGCTGATGGATGGGAAGCATTGGTCGGCCGTCATGACCTACCGAGGGGAACCTATCCGATGGATATCGGTTCGTCGGGCACGCACAGAAGAGGTGGTACTTTATGAAAGCTAAAAAGTTCGAGCAACAGTTTGACGAGGGTGTCGGCCTGACCGCTACTTTGGACTTGTCCAAGGCTAAACGCGTGCTGCAAGAGCAGAGACGGGTGAATGTCGACTTTCCAACCTGGATGATTGACTCGCTTGATCGCGAGGCCAGCAGGCTGGGTGTTGCAAGGCAGTCTGTCATTAAAGTTTGGCTAGCCCAGCGACTTGAGGCGACCGCTTCAAACGTGCCGTTCCAACGAACGCACGCAGGTGCCGCCCACCGCTGAACGCTACGCGAGGCGTCCAAACAAGTTTCGTCCTCACCCGCCACCCGGAGAACCGCCATGTCCAAGCTTCGCGTAGAGAGTTTCACCATTTCGCTCGATGGTTTTGGCGCTGGCCCAAACCAAGACATCAACAACCCACTCGGCGTGGGCGGCACTTCGCTTCATGGCTGGGCACTCCCCACGCGAACGTTTCAGAAGAACCTGTTCGGTAACGATGGCGGAGAAACGGGCGTTGATGAAGACTTTGCCGCTCGCGGTTTTCAGAACATCGGCGCGTGGATTCTCGGCAGGAACATGTTCGGGCCGGTTCGCGGGCCTTGGCCTGATGAGACCTGGCGGGGTTGGTGGGGCGAGAATCCTGTGTACCACGTCCCGGTTTTCGTGCTGACCAAGCACGCACGTGCACCGCTGGTCATGGAAGGAGGAACGACCTTCCACTTCGTGACGCAAGGTGCTGCCGCTGCGCTTGAGCGCGCCCGTGACGCTGCCGCAGGCAAAGATGTTCGCGTTGGCGGCGGCGTCAACGTCATCCAACAGTATCTTCGCCAGCGCCTGATCGATGAGATGCACATCGCCATTTCGCCAGTGCTGCTTGGCTCAGGTGAGCGACTCTTTGAAGGTGTGAATCTTCCTGCCTTGGGCTACGCCTGCGTCAAGCACGAGGCCACGGCGCTGGCGACTCACCTGATTCTTGTTCGGCAGTGATCACGGTCACGCCCGCCTCAAACGTCAACCCTTAGCTGCGCGACGGCCCTGTCGGCGGGCGGCTCTTGATCAAGCAAGAACCCAAGGGTTCAAGCTATTTTTGTTTGCTATATTATTAGTAGCTAATTATATCCATTCCACGTGGCCTAGAGTTCAAAAAGTCTTGAATGTTTGTCGAAACCTGTCATTTGGCGAATAATGTTAACATCCATATCAACATTGTTCGACTTGGCAAGCTCTTGCTGATTCAGCCAATCCCCTCTGGCCGCAGCTCCTAGACCCCATAAAATTAACCGACCAATCGGTTGGTTAATTGGTACAATGCGGCTTTTCGGCTCAAAATTAAGGCTGAACCCAGCTTGAATTGACCTTGAATTCACCTTGATTTAAGTTTTGCAGGAGGCAGTGATGTACACGCAGGCGATGGATATTCCCGATGGCGCGCAGAGTGATCCGAGCCCCAAGGCACGGGGCCCGGCTGCTTTGGCAAGCCCTGCCGACCAGGCCAAACTGGCCCGTTTGCAGGAGAAATTTGACGCGGTGATGGACGCCGACGGCAAGATCGAGCCGCAAGACTGGATGCCCGAGGCCTACCGCAAAACCCTGGTGCGCCAGATCAGCCAGCATGCGCACAGCGAGATCATCGGCATGCAGCCTGAGGGCAACTGGATCAGCCGCGCGCCCTCGCTCAAACGCAAAGCCATTTTGCTGGCCAAGGTGCAAGACGAAGGCGGCCATGGCCTGTATTTGTACAGCGCAGGTGAAACTCTGGGCACCAGCCGTGACCAGATGCTGGACGCGCTGCACTGCGGCCGCGCCAAATACAGCTCGATCTTCAACTACCCCACCCTCACCTGGGCCGATGTGGGCGTGATCGGCTGGCTGGTCGACGGCGCGGCCATCATGAACCAGGTGCCGATCTGCCGCTGCTCCTACGGGCCTTACGCGCGGGCGATGGTGCGCATTTGCCGTGAGGAGTCCTTCCACCAACGCCAAGGCTTTGAGAGCCTGATGGTGCAAATGAAGGGCACGCCCGAGCAGCGCCAGATGGTGCAGGACTCGGTGAACCGCTGGTACTGGCCGGTGCTGGCCATGTTTGGCCCACCCGACGCCGACAGCCCGAACAGCGCGCAAGGCATGCGCTGGGGCATCAAACGCATCAGCAACGATGCATTGCGGCAAAAGTTTGTGGATGCCACCGTGCCGCAGGCCAAAGTGCTGGACGTGACCCTGCCTGACCCGGATTTGAAATGGAACGAGACCAAAGGCTGCCATGACTACGGCCAGATTGACTGGGAAGACTTCTGGGCCGTGGTCAACGGCGACGGCCCGTGCAACAAGGAGCGGCTGGCCACCCGCGTGAAGGCGCATGAAAGCGGCGCCTGGGTGCGCGAGGCGGCAATGGCGTATTCGGCCAAACAACAAGCCAGACAGATGAAGGAAGCGGCATGAGCACCTTATCCGTTCACCCTGAGCCCTTCGACAAGCTCAGGACAGGCCCTGTCGAAGGGCAGGCTTCGACAAGCTCAACCCGAGCGCTTACCGCAAAGAAGCTTGGCGAGTGGCCTCTCTGGGAAGTTTTTGTCAGAAGCAAACAGGGCCTGGAGCACAAACACTGCGGCAGTCTGCATGCCGCCGACGCGGCCCAGGCGCTGCAAATGGCGCGCGACGTGTACACCCGCCGCCAGGAGGGCGTGAGCATCTGGGTGGTGCCTTCCAAGGCCATCACCGCCAGCCAGCCCGACCAAAAAGGCGAGCTGTTTGACCCCTCGGCCGACAAGATTTACCGGCATCCGACGTTTTATGAGATACCCGACTCCGTGGGGCACATGTGATGGCCGCAGACGACAAAAGCGTGCCCTACCTGCTGCATCTTGCCGACAACGCATTGATTTTGGGCCAACGCACGGCTGAATGGTGCGGCCATGGGCCGATTCTGGAAGAAGACATCGCGATGGCGAACATCGGGCTGGATTTGATCGGGCAAGCGCGGCTCCTTTATCAGCACGCAGCTACCTTGAAAGGCAAGGGCGCCACCGAAGACACCCTCGCCTACTTCCGCGACGCCACCGAGTTCCGCAATTTCGTGCTGCTGGAGCTGCCCAACCACACCGCGTTTGCGCCCTCGGCGGCAGTAGAGCGCGATTACGCCGTCACCATCACGCGGAATTTCCTTTATTCGTCTTTGATGATTTTGCTGTGGGAGGCGCTGCAAAGTTCGCAAGACGCGCAGTTGACGGCGATTGCCGGCAAAAGCGTCAAAGAAGTGCGTTACCACCTGCGCCACTCTAGCTCCTGGATGCTGCGCCTGGGCGACGGCACGACCGCGTCACAGGCGCGCCTACAGGCCGCGCTGGACGATTTGATGCCATTCACGCAAGAGTTCTGGATGCCGTGTGATATGGAAAAAGACGCCGTGTTGTGCGGAGTGGGTGTGGACCTGAGCCAACTGAAAGACAAATGGCAAAGCTCTGTCAATACTGTGGTGGCCGAAGCCACGCTGCGCGCTTCACCTGCCAAAGGCCACGTGACACGCGGCAAAGAGGGCATCCATTCCGAACATTTAAGTTATTTGCTGGCCGACATGCAAAGCCTGGCCCGCGCGCATCCGGAGGCGGTTTGGTAGACGACGTCTGGCAGCTGCTGGAGGGGATTCCGGACCCGGAAATCCCCGTGCTCAGCATCCGCGAGCTGGGCATTTTGCGCGATGTACGGTGGGCACAAGACGGCGTAGTCGAGGTGGTCGTCACCCCGACTTACAGTGCTTGCCCGGCGATTGGGCAGATCGAAGACGACATCCGCACGGCGCTGTCGGGGGCAGGCATCCAGGCCAGGGTGCTCACGCAACTCGCGCCCGCCTGGACGACGGATTGGATGGATGAAGATGCCCACAAAAAGCTCAAAAATTATGGAATTTCACCACCAGGAAGAATAAATTCTGATCGTAAAGTGGTTCAATTCATTCATAAAAAGGTAGCACCCATAGATTTAAATTCGAGACCTAAAGGCCAAATTGATGAAAATTCTGTGCCATGCCCGCTTTGCGAAAGTTTAAATACCACAGAGACCTCACATTTTGCCTCCACCGCCTGCAAAGCGCTTTACAAGTGCCTCGATTGTCTGGAGCCGTTTGACTATTTCAAGCCGTATTGAACGGCCACCGCCATGTCCCTGCCCCGTTTCCACGAATTGAAGGTTTGCCGCATCTCGCCCGAGGCTGCGGGCGCCGTGGCGATCAGTTTTGCGGTGCCACAGGCCTTGCGCGACGAATTTGCCTTTGAGCCCGGCCAGTTTTTGACACTGCGCGCGCAGATCGATGGCCAGGACGTGCGGCGCAGCTACTCCATTTGCAGCACGCGCGGTCGCTTTCAGGAGACGGGCGAGCTGGAAGTGGGCATCCGCCCGATGCAGGGCGGATTGTTTTCCAACTGGGCGGCCAGCATCTTGAAAGAGGGCGACGTCGTGCCGGTGATGCCGCCGGAGGGGCGTTTTGTGTCAAAACGCCCACGCGCGCTGCACCGGGTGGGTTTCGCGGCGGGCTCGGGCATCACGCCGATTTTGTCGATCATCGCCAGCACGCTGGAAGAGCAGCCTGCGGCCAAATTCACCCTGGTTTACGGCAACCGCAGCATGGCCAGCGTGATGTTCAACGAGGCGCTGCAGGATCTCAAAGACCGCTACCCCAGCCGCCTCACGCTGATCCACATCCTCTCGCGCCAGGCGCAGGAAGTGGATTTGTTGCAGGGGCGCATTGACGCTGCCAAGGTGCGCGCGCTGATCGCCGCTTTTTTGCCGGTAGCGAGTCTGGACGAAGTGTTCATTTGCGGCCCGCAGGCGATGATCGAATCGACCGAGGCGGCTTTGTTGCAAGCCGGTGTACCCGCGCGCCAGGTCCATTGCGAGCGCTTCAGCTCGCCCCTGCTGGACGCGCTCGCGCCAGGCCAGAGGCGCGCGGCTGAGGTAAGCCAGGCGCCGAAAATGCAAGGCAGCATCGCCTTGCAGCTGACTCTGGACGGCAAACAGCATGATTTGCGCATGGGGCCAGGGGATCACGTGTTGGACGTGGCCCTGGCCGCTGGCCTGGATTTGCCGTATTCCTGCAAGGCCGGGGTGTGCTGCACCTGCCGCGCCAAAGTGCTCCAGGGCACCGTGCAGATGGATAAAAACTTCACGCTGGAGCCCTGGGAAGTTGACAAAGGTTTTGTGCTGACCTGCCAGGCGCGGGCGACATCCGGGGCGCTGGCCGTCAGTTTTGATGAGCGCTAGGGCATGCCCGCCCTCGAGGCCGGGCCGTTTCGAACATTGAGCCGGATGGGTTTCGCAAGAACCGGGCCGTGAAGTCGTTATACAAATAGGCTTGAAATGGCCTTGAAATGGCTTTGGGTGCGTATTCCGTCACTTTGGATTGCGCTTTTTGCCCTGTTCGGCGGCTAAACTTGGACGGCTTTTTACACACCCTCCATGTCCAAGATACTTGTTACCGGCGGCGCTGGTTATATCGGTTCACACACCTGTGTGGAGCTGTTGCATGCGGGCCATGAGGTCACCGTTTTAGACAATTTCAGCAACAGCCAGGCCGAGTCGATTGCCCGCGTCGAGCAGATCACCGGCAAAAAGCTGCGGGTGATGCAAGGGGATATTCGCAGCCGGCCTTCGCTGGTCATGGCGCTGCGGCAAAGCGGGGCCAGTGCGGTGATCCATTTTGCGGGCCTCAAGGCCGTGGGTGAGTCGGTCGAAAACCCGCTGGCCTATTACGACAACAACGTCGTGGGCACCGTGCGGCTGCTCGAAGCCATGAGCGAATGCAATGTCAAAACGCTGGTGTTCAGCTCGTCGGCCACGGTGTATGGGGTGCCGCAGCAGTTGCCGCTGCCGGAAGACCATCCGCTGTCAGCCACCAACCCCTATGGGCAGACCAAACTGGTGATTGAAGACATGTTGCGCGCGCACCATGTCGCCAACCCTGCCTGGCGCATCAGCATTCTTCGGTATTTCAACCCCGTGGGCGCGCATGCCAGCGGTTTGATCGGCGAGGATCCCAAAGGCATCCCCAACAATCTGCTGCCCTTTGTGGCGCAGGTCGCCGTGGGGCGGCGCGAATTTCTGAACATATGGGGCAACGACTACGACACCCCGGACGGCACGGGCGTGCGCGACTACATTCACGTGGTTGACTTGGCCCACGGCCACCTCAAAGCGCTGGAGCGCCTGCAAAGCCACGCGGAGTGCGCGGCGATCAACCTGGGCACCGGGGTGGGTTACAGCGTGCTGGACATGGTTTTTGCTTTTGAGAAGGCCAGCGGCAAATCAGTGCCCTTCAAAATTGGGCCGCGCCGCGCGGGGGACGTTGCATCGAGTTATGCCGACCCTGGCCAGGCGCTGGTGTTGCTCGGCTGGCGCGCCGAGCGCGATTTGGACGCCATGTGCCAGGATGCCTGGCGCTGGCAAAGCGGCCACCCGAATGGGTTTTCGGACTCTTAAATCCCTCAATTGAAAAATAGGTAGGAAGAATGGCAAAAGGAATGATCCTGGCCGCAGGCCAAGGCACCCGTGTGAGGCCGCTCACGCGGGATTTGCCCAAACCGATGGTGCCCATCCTCGGCAAACCGGTGATGGAGTACCTGATCGAGCACCTGGCGCGGCACGGCGTGACTGAAATCATGGTGAACGTGGCGTTCCACCACAACAAGATCGAGCAGTATTTTGGCGACGGCCACCGTTGGGGCGTTCAAATTGGGTATTCGTATGAAGGCGTGCGAGACCATGGCGACATCGTCCCCAAACCGCTCGGCTCGGCTGGTGGCATGCGGCGCATCCAGGATTTCAGCGGCTTTTTTGACGAAACCACGCTGGTCATTTGCGGTGACGCCATCGTTGACCTCGACATCAAAGCGGCCATTGCGGAGCACCAATCCAAGGCGGCTGTGGCCAGCGTCGTGACTTTGGATGTGCCTCTGGCGGATGTCAGCAGTTATGGCATCGTGGTGGCCGAAGCTGACGGCCGGATTGCGTCGTTTCAGGAAAAGCCCAGCCCGGCCGACGCCAAATCCACGCTGGCCAGCACCGGCATCTATCTGTTTGAGCCCAGCGTGATCGCCATGATCCCGCAGAATCAGGTGTACGACATTGGCTCGCAGCTATTTCCGCGCTTGGTCGAGGAGAAACTTCCGTTTTTTGCGCAAAGCCGTCCGTTCAACTGGATCGATATTGGCCGCGTGAGCGACTATTGGTCGGTGTTGCAACGCGTCTTAAACGGAGAAGTGGCGGATATGCGGATGCCGGGGCGGGAAGTCAAGCCCGGCGTGTGGGTCGGCTTGAACACGTCGATTCCTTGGGATGCCGTGAACATCAAGGGGCCGGTGTTCATCGGGTCTGGCGCCCGCATTGAGCCCGGTGCCACGATTACCGGCCCGGCCTGGATTGGCCATGGCTGCATCGTGCGTTCGGGCGCACGGGTCACGCGCAGCATCCTGTTTGAATACACCCGCATCGCCGCTGACATGCATTTCAGCGAAATGATCGTGTCCCCCCAGTATTGCGTGGACCGTTTTGGCGAAACGCTGTACCGCGGTGACGACTCGGCGCAGTTGCGTTGGGGCGACGCGCGCGCCTGAATCTGTTCTACTGCCGTTTCATAACTTACTTCGTTCATGTTGATTCAACCCGTTATTCTGTCCGGCGGCTCTGGAACCCGCCTGTGGCCTTTGTCACGCGAAAAATATCCTAAGCAATTGTTGCCCCTGGTCGGTGAAGATTCCTTATTGCAGGCGACGGTGCGCCGGATTGACGGCCTGGCCGGCGCCGATTTGGCCAACCCGATGGTCGTGTGCAATGAGGAGTATCGATTCGTCATTGCCGAACAATTGCGCTTGATGGGCAAAACCGGCACGATTGTGTTGGAACCGGTCGGCCGAAACACCGCGCCGGCCTTGACGATTGCTGCGCTGACAGCGGCCCAAGGCGGCGACCCGGTTTTATTGGTCATGCCGGCCGATCATGTCATTGTCGATGGTACGGCCTTTCGGGCTGCCGTCCAAAGAGGTGCCGACCTTGCCATTAAAGGCAATATCGTGACCTTCGGCATCACACCCGACGCGCCCGAAACCGGTTATGGGTACATCCAGGCGGGTGCGGCAATCGACAGTGCAAACCCGCCCGGCGGTGCTCGACAAATCGCCCGTTTTGTAGAGAAACCGGATCTCAAGACTGCGCAGGCGTATCTGGATGACGGTGCTTATCTTTGGAACGGCGGCATCTTCATGATGTTGGCTTCCGTCTGGAACCATGCCATCCGCATTTGCCGACCTGACATTTACGAGGCTTGCCAATCAGCGGTAAGCGAAGTGGCGCGTGACGGCGAATTTGTCCGGGTTCAAAAAGAGCGCTTTTCAAGCTGCCCGAGTGACTCGATTGATTATGCGGTCATGGAGCGCCTGGCGCGCGGGGTTGACACCGGCGCACTGTTGCCGCCGGGTGTTGTCATTCCGCTTACTGCGGGGTGGTCGGATGTCGGCTCCTGGGACGCGCTTTGGGCGGTTTTGCCCAAAGACGCCGCTGGCAATGTTTCACAGGGTGATGCCATTTTGCAGGACTGCGCCAACACGCTGGTGCTTAGCGGTAGCAGGCTGGTGGCCTGTGTCGGCGTCAGCGATTTGGTTGTGATTGAAACGCCGGATGCGGTGCTGGTGTCGCACAAATCCAAAACGCAAAATGTCAAGAATGTTGTGGACGCTTTGAAACAGAAAAACCGCCCGGAGGCTCAAATTCATCGCAAGGTGTTCCGCCCTTGGGGCTGGTACGATGGCGTGGATGCCGGTGAGCGTTTTCAGGTCAAACGGATCGTCGTCAAACCCAAGGGCATCTTGTCATTGCAAATGCACCACCACCGCGCCGAACATTGGATTGTTGTGAGTGGCACGGCGCGGGTTACCCGTGGTGAAGAAACGTTTTTGGTATCGGAGAACCAATCCACTTTCATCCCGCTGGGCACAACACACCGCCTGGAAAACCCAGGGCATGTTCCCCTGGAAATGATCGAAGTTCAATCCGGCTCCTATCTCGCAGAGGATGACATTGTGCGGTTTGAGGATGTGTACGGGCGATAGCCGGTGGTGCGGAAAAAATGAAAAGATCTCTCGCCTCAACCGCAAGAAAAGTTTTTCACCAGAGCTTGCGCAAGGCGTTTTCATTTTTTCCACGTGCCGTCAGATTCGCCATTTTTCGCTCATTTGCGGACTGTGATCCCAACCCCGATCCCAGGCTCGTGCTCAAAATTGCCGAGACCCAAGAGGAGTTGGAGGCCTGTTTCAAGCTCTTGCATGATGCTTATGTAGACAGCGGATTCATGAAACCGGACGCGTCCGGCATGCGGGTAACGATCTATCACGCGCTGCCAACCACAACCACTTTGTGCGCCAAATTTGATGGCGAAGTGGTTGGCACTTTGTCTTTGATACGTGAAAGTGTGTTCGGCTTCCCGCTACAGGCTATTTTTGATTTGAGCCATGTGCGGGCCAAGAAGGGGAAAATTGCTGAAGTTTCCGCTTTGGCCGTGCATCCCAAATTCCGCAAAACTGGAGGCGCCATCCTGTTTCCACTGATGAAGTTCATGTATGAATACTGCACCACGTTTTTTGATACCCGGCATCTCGTGATCGCAGTCAATCCGAACAGGATTGAGATGTACGAATCATTGCTGTTTTTCCAAAGATTGACCGAAAAACATGTTGAAAATTATGACTTTGCCAATGGCGCGCCAGCGGTGGGCGCTTCGCTCGACCTGCGTGAGGCCCGAGGCTTGCTGAAACGCGCCTATGGGGCCAAAAAACCGCGCAAAAACCTCTACCACTACTTCACAAAGCTCAAACTCCCGAATATCGTCATTCCCGGGCGGCGCTTTTACACCACCAACGATCCGGTCATGACGCCGACGCTGTTGAATTATTTTTTCAACCAGCGCACCAGAGCATTCGCCAAGCTGGACGACAACGAAAAAGCCTTGCTCTATTCAATCTACAACCTGCCGCAATACGCCCAGTTTTTGCCAGCGGGGTTTGCGGACACTGACCCAGCCAGGGCTGCGCGGCAGCATCAGCGGTACTCCTTCAAGTGCGCTGGAATATTCAACGTGGAGCTGGCGGGCGAAAGCGAATCCATAGAGATCAACGTGCTGGATTGCTCGCTGCACGGCTTTTTGGCGCATTCCAGAAATCCAGTTCCCACCCAGGTGTGGGGCGATGCGGTCATCCGGCTTGGCCCGGAAGAGCACTCCAGAGTCAGAGCCCTTGCCGTCGCAGGCAAGAAAGACGTCGGTTTTTATGGCTTCAAATTGGCTGAGCCGGATTTGATCTGGCGTAAATTTGTCGCAACGCTAGAGGCTGGTACGACCCACGACGACATGGACAACGCCACCCGCTTTTTGGTGGATTGACTCAATTAGACTTGCGCCATGGCCAGTGAATCCGTTTCGCGATCAAAAATAGTCGATGTCCTGCTTGCAAGCCCGGTGTTTGGCAAGCTCGACCGCACCGTCATTGATGCGCTGGCAGATTCCCTGAAAATCAAACATGTTCCGGGTGGCCATGACGTCATCCGGGAACGTGAGCCGTCCAACGAAATGCTGTTTTTGATCAGCGGCGGCCTTCGGGTGTCCCGGCGTGACCCCAAAGGGCAGCTCATGCTCTACAACGAAATCCGGCCCGGCATGAGTTTTGGCGAATCTGGGTTGATTTTGCGGCAGCCCAGGGCGGCGGATGTGACCGCCGTTCGGGATTCAGTTTTGGCGGTGTTGAACCGCAATGATTTTGAAAACTTGCTGAATCGGTTTCCGTTGCCGATCAACCAAGTCGTGGTGCGGGCCGTTTACAACTACTTGCGCCACGCCGAAGAATTTGCAGAACGCCGCCATGCCCAGTCATTTGTTGTGGTGCCGCTCCACGAGGACTCTGGCGCCAAGGAAGTCGCCGCAAGTTTGGCGGAGGCCTTCTCAAAAATGGGTCGGACCCATCTGCTTGAGCCGCCGGTTGACCCCAATGCGACCAGAACCGGGCTAAAGGCGCTGGCCCAATTGCAGCAGGACGTGGCGTCCTATCAAGATGCGTTGGAAGAGGGATCCGACTTTCTGGTCTATGAAGCTGAGTCTCGCCCTTCTGATTGGTCTTTCCGCGCGTTCAGGCAGTCAGATCAAGTGGTTTTCGTGGCCAAAGCAGGCGCCAAAGGCATTGTGGGTGAGCTGGAACGCCGGCTCAAGGAACAACCTGACTATTCGATGAAACGCATGCACTTGGCGGTCTTGCATCCTGTCGGCGCAGATCAGCCAAGTGACGTCAGCGCCTGGCGCGAGGGCCGATCATTCGAACGGATTTACCCTTTGCGCAGCAGGCGGCCAGGAGACTATGCAAGGTTGGCTCGATTTCTGACTGGAAAGGCTGTGGGTGTCGTGCTGGGCGGTGGTGGCGCGAAGGGGTTTGCGCATGTAGGCGTGCTGAGGGCGCTGGACGAAATGGGCGTGGCCGTCGATTTGATTGGCGGCAACAGCATGGGAGCGTTGATCGCGGCCCAATTTGCGTGTGGCATTGCCCTCGACGAAATTGTTTCCCAAACTCGAACTTTTGCCAGTGGAGGCGAACGCCTCACGCTGCCTCTGATTTCAATTGTTTCAGGCAAACGGGTATCCAGAGACCTGCAAAAAATGTTTGGCGACAAAGAGTGCGATGGCCAATGGATTCCATTTTTTGCGGCTGCCTGTAACTTGACCAAGGGGCGCACCACAGTTCAGGACAGCGGGCCGATTTGGCGTGCGGTGCTGGCCAGCAACTCGCCCGCAGGCTTGTTCCCGCCGGTTTTGCTCAAAGGTGACATGTTGGTGGATGGCGCGATTCTGGAAAACGTCCCCGTCGATGCCATGCGGATGCGTTTGGGAACAGCACTTGAACGGCGCCGGGGCAATGGCTCCATCATCGCCATTGACGTGGATGTCCAAGACGCGATGGAAGTTGACCCCAAACTCACCAGATTGTCGGCATGGAGCACGCTCAAGGGCTATTTCTCGCCGCAAACGCATCCCTCGCCCAGCATTGCGGATATCCTTTATCGCGCGGGCCATATTGGCGGGTTGAATCAACGGGGCCGGACGATAGCCCAGGCGGATTACTACCTGGAGCCCCCGGTGGCTGAGTTTTCCATGATGAGTTATCGCAAAGCCGAAGAAATTGCCGAAGTTGGCTACCAATACGCGATGAAAAATTTCAAGCAATGGAAGATCAAGGTTTAACCGATGTGGGCGTGCGGAATTCAACGCAAACTGCTGACGTTGAAGTTGGCCTCTCTTTAAGCCAACGAGAAGTATGGCTTGACCAGTCGGCATGGCCAGATAGCGCGCATTTGAATATCGGTGGCGGGGCCTATCTCCACGGCAAATTTGATCTTGGTATTTTCAAGTCGGCGTTAACTCAGCTCGTTGCCGAAAATCAGGCTTTGCGTTTGGTTCCGCATCTAGATGGGAGCCAGTTGCTGCTGGGGCACTTTGAACCCGCACTTGAAATAGTGGAGATAGGCGCTTGCAGCGATCCTATGGTTGCGATCCGAGATGGGTGGAATCAACGCATCAAAATCCCTTTTGCACTGGGCAATCAACCGCCCTGGCGCTTCACCTTGTTGCGGGCGAACGAAAATCTCCACGGGTTGACAATTCAATTCCACCATCTTGTGATGGATGGTTGGGCAACTTCACTCGTGATGCAACGGTGGAGCGAGATTTACAACGGCCTGGCGCTTGGCACTCGCGTTGCCGAACCGAAGAGCCCCAATTACGGGGTTTTTATCGAGGAATCGAACGAATACAAGGACTCAATCGCGTTTCAACGAGACGCAGAATTCTGGCTGCAACAAGTCCCGCAACTCCCGCCACTGTTGATTGACCGTCGGTTCCCGCAGGCGCGTCAAGGTGGCCTTGCAGATTGTGATTTGGCTGTAAAACTCATACCGCGCGAGCAGTACGATGCCATGTCGCGGTTCGCAATCCAGAACAATGTGACAAATTTCACCATTTTTCTCGCCGCGCTCGCCGTCTATTTTTCAAAAATTTGTCAGCGGCAAGAACTGCTCATTGGAGTCCCGTCGCTCAATCGAGGCGGGCGCCGCCATCGAGAAACGATGGGCATGTTTGTGGGTGTGATGGCCATCGAAGTCCAAGTCGCTGCGGGGATGGCGGTGTCGGCATTGTTGGAGGCAATCACGGCCAAAATGCGCAGCACTCTGCGCCATCCACGCTATCCTTTGAGCGAATTGGGTCGAAGGCTGGATCTCATCAAAGCAGGCCGGGACGGCCTCTTTGACGTGCTTTTGTCGTTTGAACGGCAAGACTACAAACTGAATTTTGGCGATGCCGAACTTCGTCATTCGCGGCAGCTCTTCTCCGGAAAAGCCCGATACCCATTAGGCGTTACGGTCTGTGAGTTCCATCAGGACGAAGACGTTGAGCTGGTATTGGAGGGAAGCACAGCCTGTTTTGGCCCCGGTGAAACCCATCTGCTGGCGCAGAGAGTTTGGGAATTGGCGCATGCCATGGTGGCGTCGCCTGCGACGCTGATTGAGAACCTGTCAATTGTGCCAGCTGCCGAGCGGCTGGCGCTGGTGGTGGACGAATTGCATGCTGGACTCTTGTCCTGTGACCCTCCTGAACCTTACATCCTTCAATTTGAACGCCGGGTGGCGATGCACCCTCAGGCACTCGCGGTGGTGTGGGATCAGCAAAGCATTAGTTATGCAGGCCTTAACCTGCAGGCCAATCGTTTGGCACGACGCTTAAAGCAATTTGGATTGGAAAAAAACAGCATCATTGCGTTTGCTATTGAGCGTTCTGTTGAGATGCTTGTCGCCGTATTGGCAGTTGCGAAAGCGGGCGCAGCGTTTTTGCCACTGGATCCCGATGCTCCCGTAGCCCGCATGGGCGAGATACTGCAGGAGAGCAAGGCCGGCATTTTCTTGATCAAGGAGCAAGATCAGGACAGGCTTGCACATTTGCATCGTCGCACTTTGATCGTGGACTGGGACTTGGAAGAAGCCGACGGCGACGTACTGCTAGAGAGCAATCAGGCAAACCCGGCCACCCTAGCCTACGTATTGTTTACCTCAGGCTCCACAGGTCGCCCAAAAGGCGTCATGATCGACCACGCAACACTGTCGCGTCGGCTTAAATGGCTTTCGCGCAACTATGGCGTGACCGCCCAAGATCGGACTGCCCAGGCAACACAGATCACGTTTGACCCTTCTTTGATAGAAATTTGCCTGCCGCTCATCCATGGCGCCAGTATCGCGCTTCCGCCACCGGGTCGCATTCTCCCTGAGTCGCTTGCGGAATTCGCAGAAACCCAGGGCGTCACGATCATGGCCTTTGTGCCCTCTACGCTGAGCAAATTTCTGGATGCTGCTGCTGGGCGAACTGGCCTGAAATTGCGAGTCGCCTGCTGCGGTGGCGAGGTATTGCCACGTGAGTTGGCATATCGCTATTTGTCGATAACAAATGCCAGGTTGTTCAACGTCTATGGCCCCACCGAGACCGCCATTTTTGCCACTGCCTGGGAATGCCACAAGGGCGCCTTGCCAGATGTGCTCCCAATTGGAAAACCAATTGACGATACTCACATCTACATTCTTGACGTGAATCGCAATTTGTTGCCATTTGGCGTAGTCGGTGAAATTTACATCGGTGGAAACGCAATTGCGCAGGGCTATTTGAATCGCCCGGATTTGACCGCTGGGGCCTTCCTGGACGACTCCTATCTCGCCGGTGGAAGGATGTACAAGACAGGTGACAGGGGCTGGCTCGCACCGGACGGCCAGTTGAATTTTGTCGGGCGCAATGACCGTCAGGTCAAGCTGCGCGGCTACCGCATTGAATTGGGCGAAATTGAATCGGCTTTATCCAGCATTGAAGGCGTGAGCCAGGCGGCTGCCACATTGATTGATCGGGATGGCAAGCAGCAAATACAGGCTTGGGTCGCAGCGAACGCCAAGCACACCCCAGAAAGTCTTCAAAAAATACTGCGCTTGAGATTGCCAAGTTACATGATTCCCGGCGGCGTTGAAATATTGAATAATTTGCCAGAGAGCAGTGTTGGAAAAATAGACTATGCGGCATTGCCGTTGCCCCGTGGCATTCCCCAAATTGCGGCTTCCCGGCTGCCAGACAATCAACTTGAATCGGATCTGCTCTCACTCTGGCAAAAGGTTCTGGTACGCCCCGAATTGACGGTGACGGATAACTTTTTTGATGTCGGGGGCGATAGTTTGGCTGCCGTCAGCATTTTGACCGGCATCGAAAAAATGATTGGCCGCCGGGTACCGATGTACTTGATCACCGAACGGCCCACCGTCGAGGGTCTAGCCGCAGCATTGGGGGAAGGAACGGCGTCGACGGGCCTCATGGTCAAGCTGGGAGGCGAAGCTCTGGCTGGACACACCAACACGACGCCCAAAGCCTTGGTTTACTTCGCTGCATCTGGGCATGGCGATTTGATGCGGTTTCAAGCATTGGCGGCTGTGCTTGACGACGTTTGTGAGATACGAATGTTGCAGCCACCAAGTGCAAGCACCATTGCCAAAACTGTTGATCTGGCGGCCCTGTATGCCAAGGTCGTTGTGGCCCAGGGTGGTGGGCCCTGTTATTTGGCCGGATTTTCAGTCGGCGGTTTGGCTGCCCTTGAAACTTCGCGCCTGCTGCAAGCAAGTTCTGTTGACGTCAGAGCCCTTTTTTTAGTTGACACAATTTACCCCAGCCGATTGTGGGGCGGGACATTTTTCTGGCGTTTGTTGCGGCGCTTGGTCGCCCTCTTCAACATTCAGGATCTCAGCATGAACGGCCGCCGCCTGGGGGTGATGCTGAATGATCCTGGCCTATTCAGTCAAGTCATGGCGGTGAGTGGTTACCGAGCCGCGAAATTTGGTGGCACAACCCATTTGGTCAAATCAGCCGGGTTTGCCACCCGAATGGACTCGTTGATGTTCCTTGGCTGGCGACAGCTATTTGGGAAAAACCTGCAAGAACATCAGGTCAAGGGACTCCACGGCTCGATGTTTGACAACAACAACATCGGCGACTTGGCCAAGGTATTTCGCGTCGCGGTTGCCAGCCAACCCATAACCAAGTAGCCATTGACAATGCCAAGATTAGGAGATCAAAAGAAGCAACAGTCCCAAATACGCCTGCGTTTGGCAATGCTAACGACGGTTTTGCTTATTTTGATTGGCCTTGCTATCGCCTGGACATGGACCCCGCTTCGAAACTGGTTGGATGTTTCCAAAATTGTCACTGTTTTGGAGCTTTATGGACAATCATTTGGGCCATTCGTTGCAACTGCCGGATTTGCGTTTGCGCTCACACTTGCGATTCCGTTGACGTTTTTGACACTGGTGACGCTGGTGGCGTTTGGCCCAGCACAAGGTTTTGCCATCACGATTGTTGGAGCCACAATTGGGGCTCTGTTGACGTTTTCTGCCGGAAAAGTGTTGGGACATAAGGCGGTACGAAGCCTGGGGGGAGCCAAGGTCAACCTCGTGAGCGAACGATTGGCCAAAAGCGGGATTTTGGCAGTCATCGCACTGCGGATGGTGCCAATTGCCCCATTTGCCATCGTGAATATGGTTGCAGGTGCGTCTCACCTGCGTTTGCGCGACATGCTCTTAGGCACAGTCATTGGCATGACGCCCGGCACGCTGGTCATGATGTTTTTTATTGATCAACTCATTGATGCGATCAAACGTCCAAGCGCAATGACAGCCCTGCTTGGCATTGCGATGCTGCTGCTGATCGTGATTGGCGTTTGGCTCTTTCAGAAGTGGTTCAAGCGATTGAACCAAACCTCCCAAAAATGATTCTGATGTCGAAGGCTCGTTTTTGCCTTCGCTCAAGTGAAATGTGACTCCCGAGAACTGATTTCGAGTGTATTTATTCCTGTAAGCGCGCGGTAACTTCAGCTAACATTCTCCAAGCCTTGTCCCCCGTGCTTGAGTGTTCGAATCCTGTCATGAAAAATTGCCTTCAAAAAATGAACCCCCTGCGGCAATCGCTTAGCTTTTGCTTTGCGCCGATTTTTGTATTCTGTACAGCACTTGGCGTAGGAACGGGTGCTTTTGCCGCTGATAGCAAAGCTTCAAAGTACTATGAGGATGCTTTAGTCCGATTTGAAAAGAAAGATCTTGAAGGCGCCATCATTCAATTGAAAAACGCCTTGCAGATAGACAAGAACATGTTGCCTGTGCAGGTTTTGCTTGGCCGCGTTCTGATGAAAAAGGGTGACGTGGTCGCTGCAGAGGTCGCGCTCGGCGAGGCGCTGCGCCTGGGCGTAAACCGGGCTGAGGTCGTTACACCCTTGGCCCTGAGTTATGTTGCCCAAGGCAAACACAAACTGATTTTTGACCAGCAGCAGTTTGCATTAGCTGGCTTGCCTGCCGCAACACAGTTCCAACTTTTGCTTGTCCGTGCGTCTGCTTATACCGATTTAGGTGACATCCGAAACGCCTTAAGGGCCATAGAAGAAGCGCGAAGCCTCGATACGAAATCGGCCGCTTCATGGATTGCTGAAGTACCCATCCGGATCCGCGCCAATCAGGTGCGTGAGGCTGCCGATGCCGCCGAACGAGGTGTCACTATGTCGCCCGAGTCCTCTGACGGTTCGTATCAAAAAGGCTCTGTCTTGCACATGATGGGTAATTTGCGTTCCGCGCTTACTGCTTATGACCGGGCACTTAAGCTTGATCCGGAGAATATCGAGGCCCGCGTCACCCGAGCGGGCGTGTATCTGGATTTAGATCAGCTTGTTGACGCTAAAAAGGATGCTTCTGAGGTGCAACGACTTTCACCAGAAGAACCGCGCGCGGCCTATTTGCAGGCATTGCTGGCAGAGAAAGATGGCAAACCGGAAGAAGCAAAGGCGGCACTGAAGGAGGTGGTGGGTCTGCTGGACCCTGTTCCATTGGAATTTATCCGCTACCGCCCCCAAATGCTAATGCTCAATGGTTTAGCCCATTTTGGACTTAATGAAAGAGAAAAAGCCAAGCAATACCTCGAGTTTTTCCAACGAGTTCAAGGGAACACACCTACTTCCAAGCTGCTTGCACAGCTTTATCTGGAGGAAAAAAATGTTGATCGCGCTGTAGAAGTGCTTGAGATCTACCTGAAAGCCCTTCCAGGGGATGGGCAAGCCATGACGCTATTGGGTTCGGCGTTGATGGCCCGTGGGCAACACGCCAAGGCAACCCAACTCATGCAAAAGGCGCTCCAGACCAAGGACGCCCCTGAATTTCATACCGTCTTGGGCCTAAGCCTGCTCAAGAGCGGCCAAACTGGCAATGCTATTGCAGAGTTAGAAGGCGCCTTAAAGCGAGACCCCAAACAGACCCAGGCGGCCACCACCTTGATTGGCCTGTATCTGCGGGCAGGCCAGCCCGATAAAGCTGTAGCCCTTGGTGAAATTTTGATTCGGCAGCAGCCCGGCAACGCAAATTATTTCAATTTACTTGGCATGGCACGCGCAGACGCTGGCAATATTGCAGGGTCGAAGGCTGCGTTTGAGCAAGCCATCAAGCTCGAAGATGCGTTTGTAACACCAAAATTAAATCTGGCGCGTATTGAAATTGCCAGCAAATCCTATGACGCGGCCGCGCTGCGTTTGGCAGCCATTCTCAAAACTGATGAAAAAAATGCTGAGGCTATGGTGGAAATGGCCATCTTGTCTGAACGCAGGGGTCAACTGACTGAAACCCAGCGCTGGCTCGAAAAAGCTACAGATCTGTCTGGCCCAAAAGAATTGCGCTGGGGATTGTCATTGTCGGATTTTCACCTGCGCAATGGTCGCCCCGGCCCAGCGCTTGAAACGATCAAGAAGGTTTCTGGCAAAGCACCTGATGACTTGAACGTTTTGCTTGCCTACGCCAGGGCACAGCTTGCAAATCGCGACATTACCGGTGCCAAAAGTAGCCTCTCCGCAGCCACCCGGGTTGCCGACTTCAACGCAAGACCCCAAGTTGACATTGCGATGCTCCAAATTCGTGCCGGCAACTTGACTGGTGCCAATTATAGTCTCGACAAAGCCTTGTCTGGCCAACCCGATTATTTGCCGGCTCAAGCCTTGATGGCAGATGTGGAGTTAAGCCAGGGAGATCCCGTCAAAGCTGAAAAACGGGCGAAAGACATTGTCGCGAAATACCCCAAAAAAGCGGTGGGTTACAGCCTGCTGGGCGATATTGCAGTGGCCAAAGGGCAGTCGTCCGCCGCACTTGAGGCCTATCGCAAAGCGCACCAGACTGAGCCCTCAACTGAAACTTTGCTTCGCCTCAGTCGCTCAATGGGCTCTCAGGATGGCGGTAAGGCATCCATTCAGCTGATCGACACATGGACAAAATCCCATCCCAAAGACATTGCGGCGAAACGCGCGTTGGCCGATAGTTATGCCCGTGTTGGCAACTTCAAACAGGCCAAAACAGCCTATGAAGAACTCGTGAAAATTGCCCCAGACGACAGCTCAGCTCTAAATAACCTAGCCAATGTTTTATTGCAACTCAAAGATCCAGGTAGCGTCCAAGTTGCGGAACGATCTGTTGCCAAGAATCCGAACAACGCCAATGCCATAGACACCTTGGGCTGGGCTCTGTTTCAGGGTGGGCAGGTTGACCGCGGCTTGCAGCTTTTGCGGGATGCGCGCTTGCGTCAACCCGGCAATCCAGAAATCCGATACCACTTGGCTGTTGCGCTGGCTCAAACGGGTCGTAAGCAGGAAGCGAAAGAAGAGTTGGACGGAGCTTTAAAAGCCGGTGGCAACTTTGAAAGCGCTACTGAAGCGAAAAAGCTTCTTCAAAGCATTCGTTAACTACTTGCAGACTGACCTGCCCCCACCAGCCGTACCAATGATTCTTCCGGAAGTCCAAGGTTTCAAGCTTACTTGATAGGTTCTTGATTGCTGGGGTTTTGCGGTGAAAAACCCCGTTAAACCCGAATAAAAGCGCGCA
>JANLYO010000051.1:0-9023 GCA_031365665.1 Rhodoferax sp.
ACTTGCCCATCGATGCCAACGTAGGAACCGATCGCCGAACGCGATCCTATGCTCCCTGCGACCCACGATGCGCCCACTTGGTCGTGTGCTTCTCGATCGCACTGAACAGCTCGTACATCGCCATCGCCATCGCGCCGACCACCATCAACCCGCTGAAGGCCAGGCCCATCTGCATCGCCGATCCGGCTGAGATCAGCAGGTAACCAATGCCTTCATTCGCAGCCGTCATCTCGGACACCGTGGTGCCCACGAAGGCCAATGTGATGGCAATCTTCAGCGAACCGTAAAAATAGGGCATGGAGCGCGGCAGGCCGACCTTGACCAGCACGTCCCAGCGTTTCGCGCCCAACACACGCAACACGTCCTCCAGCTCAGGCTCCAGCGTGGCAAGGCCGGTGGCGATGTTGACCATGATCGGGAAGAAACTGATCAAAAACGCTGTGAGGATCGCCGGCCCGACGCCAATGCCAAACCACACCACCAAAATCGGCACAAAGGCGGCTTTGGGCAAGGCGTTGAAGGCGGTCATCAGCGGGTACACCGCCGCGTAGGCCAGGCGTGAACTGCCAATCACAAACCCCAGCAAAACACCGACCACAATGGCGATGCCGAAACCGGCCATCGTCACCCAGAAGGTGCGCCAGGCGTGCCCGGCGATGATGGTTTTGAACTCCCAGAACTGCGTCCAGATGCGCCAGGGGCTGGGAAAAATGAACTCAGAGACGCTGAACGCCCAGCAGATCAACTGCCATAGCAGCAAAAAGCTGACCAGCAGTATCCACGGTGACCATTTTTCGAGTTGTTTGTTGTTCATTGTCTGGCCTTATGCGGTGGCAACGGCAGTGGTTTTGCGCATCGCGCCGATGTGCCCGCGCAACTCGTGCACGATGTCGGTGAACGCGGGCGTGTAGGTGATCTCCAGGTCGCGCGGGCGCGGCAGATCAATCTGCTTCTTCACTACAAAACGGCCGGGGCTTTTGCTCATCACATACACAGTGTCGGCCAGGAAGACGCTTTCGCGCAGGTCGTGGGTGACCAGGATGACGTTGAATTTTTGCTCGGTCCACAGGTCGCGCAGGATGCACCACAACTCCTCGCGGGTGAAGGCGTCCAGCGCGCCAAAGGGCTCGTCCAGCAACAGCATTTTCGGCTCGTGGATCAGTGCGCGGCAGATGCTGGCGCGCTGCTGCATGCCGCCCGAGAGTTCCCACGGAAACTTGTCTTCGTAGCCGCCCAGTCCCACCTTTTGCAGCAGCTTGCGGGCGCGTTCGACGTATTCGGGCCGTTTCGCCTTGAAGCTGCTGCGGTAGGGCTCCACAATTTCCAGTGGCAGCAAAACGTTGTCCACCGTGCTGCGCCAGGGCAGCAAAGACGGTGCCTGGAACGCCATGCCCGAAATTTTCAAAGGGCCCGTGACCGGCTGGTTGTCGATCAGGATCTTTCCCCTGGACGGCATGCGCAAGCCGGTGGTCAGCTTCATGAAGGTGGATTTGCCGCAGCCCGAAGGCCCCACGATGGCAATGAACTCGCCCTGTTTGACCTTCAAGTCGATGGCTTCAACAGCGAAATGGTTTTGTGCCAAAAGCTCGTCGTTGTAGGCGAGCCAGACATCAGAAAAATCAACAAACGTGGCCCCCACGCTTGCCACTTCGTGTGCTGCACTGCCCCCCGAGGGGGCTAATTTCCCTTGGGGCGGCCCTGCGGGAAATTGCCCGATCACGTCCGCGCTCATTTTTTCGGCAGGATGTTCAACTCGGCCTTGGTCGGCAGGAACGACGCATTCCATACCGCATCCGGGTTGATGCGGGTTTTGGTATTGAACGCATCCGACACCTGTGACGCCATCAGCGACAGGCGCGGCCCGTTGACCTGGCCAAAACCTTCAGCGCGCGCGTTGGGGCTGTTGATCACGGTGTCAATCGCGAGTTTCAGGCGGCGCGTTTCCAGCTCGGCGTTGACGATGCCGTCACGCGCTTTCACGTCGTTGATGGCCGCTGCGGGGTTGGCGATCACGTCTTTCACACCTTTGGTGAAAGCCAGCAAAAATGCCTTCACGGCGGCTGGGTTTTCTTTGATCATTTTTGGCGTGGCGATGATGGCGTTGCCGTACAGCTTCACGCCGAAATCCGGGTAGGGCAAGACCACCACTTCATCGGCCTTCGCGCCGCGGGCTTCCAGATTCAAGAGTGAGGTGAAGGTGAAGCCAGTGATGGCGTCCACATCGCCACGTACCAGCATGGTCTCGCGCAGCGGCGGATCCATGGCGATCCAGGTCACGCTGCTAACATTGTTGGCCTTGGCGAAGATCGGGAAGGCGCGGCGGCCCGCGTCGAACACTGGCGCGCCGAGTTTTTTGCCATTCAGATCAGCCGGTGTTTTGATGCCAGATTTTTTTAGCGCCATGACCGAGGCGGGCGTGTCGTTGTAGACCATCATCACCGCCACGGGCTTGTTGGGGGCGTCGGGGTTGTTGGCGTGGAATTCCATCAATGCGGCGAGGTCGGCAAAACCCATGTCATAGGCGCCAGACGCCACGCGGGTGACCGCGCCGCCCGAGCCGTTGCCGGCGTCGATAGTCACGTCCAGTTTGGCGTCTTTGAAATAACCCTTGGCGGCAGGCGTCAGAAACAGGGCCGACGGCCCTTCAAAACGCCAATCAAGCTGGAATTTGATGGGCGTCGTCTGGGCAAAAGCCGTGCCAGCAACGGCCGCGAATGCCAGGGCGGCAGTGGTTTTGAGAAAAACGCGTTTGGTCATGAAAGCTCCAGAGTTGACAGTTTGTGAAGAAGGAAGCGGTTGAAAAATCAGTTCAGCAAATCATGCAATGTTCGGGCCAGCACCTTGGTTGACCGTCGCAAGTCGTCCAGTTGCAGGTGTTCGTCGGCTCGTTTGGCATTGGATTCAAGCACGGTGCGCGGCCCCGCGCCATACAAGACCACAGGAATATGCGCTTCACTGAATAGCCGCGCGTCAGTGTAAAGCGGCGTGCCGGTGGCGGGAATAGGCTCGCCAAACACCGCCTGGGCATGTTTTTGCAGCGCGGCGACCAGAGCCTGGTTGCCCGGCAAGGGCCGCATGGCGCGCGCCAGCAGAATGGTTTTGATCTCCACGTGGATGCCCGGCCTATGTGCGGCGGCCTTGGAGATCACATCGCGCAGGCCGGCTTCAACGGCGCTGGGGTCTTCTTCCGGGATCATCCGGCGATCCAGTTTGAATTCGACCCGCCCGGGCACCACATTGGTGTTGATGCCACCCAAAATGGTGCCGACATTGAGGTAGGGATGCGAAATGCCTTCCACTTCCGACACCGCCATTTTATACAAAGGGTTTTGGGCATAAAGCGCAGTCAGGATGTCGCAGGCCGCCTGAAGTGCGTCGGCGCCAGACTCCGGAATGGCCGCGTGCGCCATCTTGCCGTGCACCGTCACCGCCAATTGCAGGCAGCCGTTGTGGGCCGTGACCACTTGGTAGCTGAAACCGGCTGCAATGGCCATGTCTGGATTGATCACGCCTTGGCGCAACAAACGCCCCACGCCCAACTCGCCGCCAAACTCTTCGTCATAGGTAAACAGAAGCTCGACGCTGCCTTTGGCGGGTTTGGCCACCGCTTCGAGCGCGCGCACGGCAAAGGTGTAACTGGCAAAGTCCGATTTGCTGACGGCCGCCGCGCGCCCGTAAATTTTGCCGTCTTTGATCTCACCACCATAGGGGTCAAATGTCCAGCCATCGCCGGGCGGCACCACGTCGCCGTGGGCGTTGAGCAGGATGGTTTTGCCGCCGCCTGTGCTGTGGCCAGGGCCGTAGGCGCGCCGCACGACCAGGTTGGTGATGGACACCAGCCCCGCCGCTTCAGTTTCATTTTGGGGCACGGGATACTTCTCGGCCTCAAAACCGAACTCCTGAAGCAGGCCAGCGGTGTGTTCGGCATGCGGCGCGTTGTTGCCGGGAGGTGTGTCGGTTGGCACTTGGATGAGCGACTGCAAAAAACGCACTTGGTCGTCAAAATGCGCGTCCACCCAGCGGTCAATGGCGTCGTAGTGCGGCATGGTTACGCAGCTGCAGAGGTGGCCAGATCAGCCAGCAAAAGCGACAGGGCTTCTACCGCCAACTGCATGTCGTCCGAGGTGCTGGACTCCAGCGGGTTGTGGCTGATGCCGGCGTTTTCGCCGCGCACGAACAACATCGCCTGCGGCATCACCTCGTGCAGTTTCATGGCATCGTGCCCGGCACCGCTGGGCATTTTGAAAACCGGCACGCCCAGCGCATCGACAGCTTTCTCCCAGCGGCCTTGCCACAAGGGCGCACTGGGTGCGGCGGCGGCGCGCATGGTTTCTTCAGCGCTGAATTGCACGCCACGCCGTTCACAAACCGCGTTCAATTCGGCCAGCACGTCAGCGACCAGGTGGTCACGCTGGGCATTGTTTGGCGCGCGCAAATCCAGCGTGAATTCACAGCGGCCCGGCACCACATTGGTGGAGCCGTTGGGCACTTGCAAGATGCCGATGGTGCCGACCGAATCACCGTCCGCACGCGCGCGTTTCTCGACATACAGCGCCAATTCCGCCACGGCCACGGCGGCGTCGCGGCGCCTGTCCATCGGCGTGGTGCCGGCGTGGCAGGCGACGCCATTGACGGCACACAGGTAACGCACGCTGCCGTTGATCGAGGTCACCACGCCCAGCGGCAGGTGGCGCTCATTGAGCACGGGGCCTTGCTCAATATGCACTTCCACAAAACCCAGGTAGTCGGCCGGCTTGCGTTGGATGCGGCTGATGTCGTCAGGCTTCAAGCCCGCGTGAAGCATGGCGTCTTGCATGCTGATGCCGTCGGCGTCTTTTTGAAAAAGCCATTCCGGCTTGAAGTCGCCAATCAAGGCGCCGGAACCCAAAAACGTCGCCTTGTAACGTTGCCCTTCTTCTTCCGCAAAACCCACCACTTCGATGTGAAACGGCAGGCGCTGGCCTGCGGCTTTGAGCGCTTGAACACAGGCCATGGGCACAAAAATACCCAGACGGCCATCGTATTTGCCGCCGTTGCGCACGGTGTCGTAGTGGCTGCCGGTGAGCAGGGTTTTGGCCTTGCCGCCAGCGTTTGAATTGCCATCGGCGAAATACCGGCCAACCACGTTGCCCACAGCGTCCAGCTCGGCCTCGTCAAATCCGCAGGCCAGCATCTGCGCGCGGATCTGCGCGGCGCAGGCGCGGTGCGCGTCTGTGAGGTAGGTCACGGTGAGCTGGCCTTTTTCTGCAAAACCCGGATCACTGTGCACGCTCAGCGCTTCCTGCCAGTCCCAAACTTCGTTGCCCAAACCCGGTGTAAAACCAAACTTGTCGTTCAGGCGCAGCTCGACGACGCGGTGGATATTGCGCAGGCACTCCTGCAACTCAAAGTCCGGGTGGCCGTGCAGGCGGCGCTCGAAGGTGGTGATGATCTGCTGGCGGCTCAGGCCCAGCCCGCGTGGCCCACGCACGGCCAGGATGAAGGGCCAGCCGAATTTGGCGTTGTAGTCGGCGTTGAGTATCTGAAGCTGCGCAAACTCATCAGGCGAGCAATGCGTAAGCCCAGCGCTGGATTGCTCGTGGGTGGATTCATGCGTCAGTGTGCTGGCGACCATGGCTTTGCCCGCCAGTTCCGGATGCGCCCGGATCAAGGCCAGTTGCACCTCACGTCCGGCAGATTCCAACACCTGCACCATGGCGTATTTCAAAGCGGCAAGGGAGCGAAAGGGCCGAGCGGCCACGGCCTGCGCGGCAACCCAGGGCGAATGTTCATACAGGCCGTCCAGCAAGGCGGCAGCCTCTTCAGCCGAAGCGCCATTGAGTTGGTTTAAGGTGAGTGCCATGGCTTAAGGTTTTGCCAATGCCGGGCTGGGGTGCACATTGCGCCAATGCCGCGCGATGTCGATGCGGCGGCAAATCCAGGTGTCGGGTTGGCTTTGCACGTAGTCCAGAAATTTTTGCAGCGACCGCATCCGGCCAGGGCGGCCGAGCAGGCGGCAATGCATGCCCACGTTGAGCATCTTGGGCCGGTTCAAGCCCCGGGGGTCACCCTCGGCGTACAAGACGTCAAAACTGTCGCGCAGATAAGTGAAAAAGTCATCACCCTGCGCAAACCCCTGCGCGCTTGAAAAACGCATGTCGTTTGAATCCAGTGTGTAGGGCACGATGAGCTGCTGCACGGTGTCGCCATTGGTTTTTTGAACCGGCATCCAGAACGGCAGGTCGTCGCCGTAATAGTCGCTGTCGTAGTCAAAACCGCCAAAATCAGCCACCAAGCGGTGGGTATTGGGGCTGTCGCGCCCGGTGTACCAGCCCAGGGCGCGCTCGCCGGTGAGTTGGCTGATGATCTCCATGCCCAAACGCATGTGTTCACGCTCGGTGGCTTCGTCCAGGGTTTGGTAACTGATCCAGCGCCAGCCGTGACAGGCAATCTCATGGCCCAGCGACTGGAACGCGGCGGTGAGCTCCGGGTGGCGCTGCAAGGCCATGCTGACGCCAAACACCGTGAGCGGCAACTTGCGGTTTTCAAACTCGCGCAGGATGCGCCACACGCCTGCGCGTGAGCCGTATTCGTAAATGCTTTCCATGCTCAGATGCCGCGCGGCAAAACTGGCCGGGTTGAACATCTCGCTCAAGAATTGCTCAGAGCCCGCGTCGCCGTGCAACACGGAGTTTTCGCCGCCTTCTTCGTAATTGAGCACAAACTGCACCGCAATGCGGGCGCCGCCGGGCCAACGCGCGTGTGGCACGTCTTGGCCGTACCCGATCAAGTCACGCGGATAAGCGGACGTGGCGGATGGGTTGATGGATTTTGGCGGGGTCATGGTGTCAAGCCGGTTGGGCAGCCAGCGCGGACGTGATGTCGCTGCTGGGCACCTTGCGTTCAAACATCAGGCCCGCCTCGACATTTTGCAGGTGCGTGAGCATCAGGCGCACGGCCAGGGTCTCGTCTTGATCCGCCAGCGCCTGCACGATGTGTTCGTGCTCGTCATGCGAATGCGCAGCGGCGTGGGCGCTTTGGTACATCAAGGTGATCAAGGAGCAGCGCGAGATCAATTGGCTCAATATTTGCGCCAACACGGCGTTGCCGGTGAGGTCAGCCACGCGCACGTGAAAATCGCCCAACAGCTCCGTGCGCCCGGCCACGTCTTTGCGATCGACGGCCTTCTTCTCCTTGGCGACGTGTTCCCGAAGCGTTTTGATTTTGGCCGGGGTGACGTGCTGCAAGAAGAGCCGCGTCATTTCGGCCTCGACCATGCGGCGCACCGCAAACACCTGTTTGGCCTCAGTGACCGAAGGTGCGGCCACAAACGCGCCGCGTGCGGGCTCCAGCCGGATGAGCTGATGCTGCGAGAGCTGCAGCAAAGCCTGGCGCACCAGAGTGCGCGACACGCCAAAATGGTCGGCAAGTTTCTGCTCGGCCAGCTTCGCACCGGGCTGCAAACGGTGGTCCACAATCGCTTTGGTCAGCGCTTGCACAATCAGGTCGGTGGAGGAGGCTTCCATGGGGCGCGCGCGTGGCAAACTCCGGTTTGTTCGGTGTGGCTTCAATGATAGTATTGGTTGATGCGCAAAATTGTATACACACTTGTATAAGATTTTCTAAGGAGTTTCCATGGGTTTGAGCACACACGTTCTGGACACCATGCACGGCCGTCCGGCGGGCGGCATGGCCGCAGCGCTTTACAGCACCCAAGGCGGTCAGGCGGCCTTGATCAAACAGGTGGTTTTGAACCAGGATGGCCGCAGCCCCGACGGCCCGCTGATCCCAGACAACGCACTGCAAGCCGGCACCTACCGCCTGGTTTTTGATGTGGCAGCCTACTTCAAAGCGCAGGGCGTGGCCCTGCCCGAGCCTAATTTTTTGAACCAGGTGACGCTTGATTTCGGCATCGCCGCGCCAGGGCAGCACTACCACGTGCCGCTCTTGGTCAGCCCCTGGAGTTATTCAACTTACCGCGGGTCGTGAGCACAAGTTGACCGGAAACTGGCTGGGCGGTGGTCTGAAGGCAATTTTGATTGCTACTATAAATATAGCAAACTATTAATATAATACGTGGCCTAGAGGCCTAAAATACTTGAAAACTGCCGTGGCGCGATAAAAAACACCTGTTTGTTAACATGGGTATTAACAATTGAAAAACGAGTGGAAGGCGTTAAAAAAGCAGCCCTCTGCACCGCTTTTAGTCGCCGCTTTTTTGCCGCCACTTTTCACGTGCTGTTTTATAGCTGCCCTTCGGTCAATGTGTCAAGCTGGAAACGCCCGCTTTTGTCCCACAGCCAGGTGTCCGTGTAGGTGACGCGGCCCATGCGGGCCGGCGCCGGGTAGGGCGCGACTTGGCGCACCATGCGTTCAATTTCGGCCATGACCTCGGGCGCGTGGGTCGGCGCGCGCAGCCAGTTGGTTGATATCACCTGGCCGCGGTTGCCGATCTCGACTTCAAAAACGCCGACGGCATACAAAAGCGGCTGTAGCTTGCCCTTGTAGATTTTTGACGCGTTGAGCGCGTAAAGGTGACCGGCGGCGTCGCGCCGATAGTCGCGCGGCGTCGCGGCGTTGGATGTCGCGGTTGGCGCCGCCGCAGCGAGTGGCGCAGGCGGCGGTGTCAGCGACGGAAACGCCACTGGCGGCTGCACAGGCGCAGGCGCCAGCGGCGGCGGCGCGGGCATCGGTGCGGAGACGCAGCCCGCGATGAGGGCGCCGGCCGAGGCAAGCGCCGACCATAAAAGGGGCCGGCTCGGCTGGATGGAATCGTTCATGGCTGGTCTCCTCTTGAATGGGGTCGCCAAGTATAAAAGCTTAAACCGCCTGCTTTCAAGTTCGCGCGCCTATGTTCATTGCAGGATGTTGCAAAAAGCGGCTACAAACCAGGCCACCCGCTGGACCGGGGCTTCGCGCCGCGCGCCACGCAGCACCCTGAAAACTGTATACACTTTGCCCCACCGCCTTACCGCCATGAAAGACTGAGAACCATGGAATCCTATTACCTGGACTGGGCCAACCTGCTGTTGCGCTGGGTTCAC
>JANLYO010000149.1:0-18106 GCA_031365665.1 Rhodoferax sp.
CTTGACGTAGTCGGCGTGGCCGGGGCAGTCAACGTGGGCGTAGTGGCGGTTGGCTGTTTCGTACTCCACGTGGGCGGTGTTGATGGTGATGCCGCGCGCTTTTTCTTCCGGGGCGGCGTCAATCTGGTCGTAGGCCTTGGCCAGTCCGCCGTACTTGGCGGCCAGCACCGTGGTGATGGCTGCGGTCAGGGTGGTCTTGCCGTGGTCAACGTGGCCAATCGTGCCGACGTTCATGTGCGGCTTGGTGCGTGCAAACTTTTCTTTTCCCATATCAAAATTTCTTTCAAACTCTGAAAATTAATTCAACAAACTCAACCAAAAAATACAAACTCGAAACTGGTGTCTAAAACTGGTGCCCATTCCGGGAATCGGACCCGGGACCTCTCCCTTACCAAGGGAGTGCTCTGCCACTGAGCCAAATGGGCTTTTCTTTGTCAAAACGCTGCCATGCGGCGTTGCTCAGCACTTGCCGCGCCAGAGCGCTGTCTGCGGCTTCGCGCCTTACCTGGCAGCGTTTTGACAAAGAAAACTGTCCAACTCGCTTACGCTATTGAATACCGAAAACCACTCACGACAAACCCACACACTGGAGCGGGGTAGGAGAATCGAACTCCTCGCTTTAGCTTGGAAGGCTAAGGTATTGCCACTATACGAACCCCGCATGGGATCAAACTGGACCTGCCACTGGTGGAGAGGGCTGGATTCGAACCAGCGTACTCGTAAGAGGGCAGATTTACAGTCTGCTGCCATTAACCACTCGGCCACCTCTCCTTTAGTGAACCTCGGATTATGCCATGAAAAACAGCCACCTGTCAGCCCTGTTCACCCCCTTCAGCCCCTGCCTGCCCCAGCTTGACGGGTGGGCGGGCGCAATCACCAGCGGATCGGCGCCAGGCCGTTTTCCAGCAGATGCCGATTGGCGGCACCAAAATGTCCGCAACCAATAAAGGGCTGCGGCGGCCGCAGCGCGGACAGCGGCGAGGGATGGTTGGCGGCCAGCACCAGGTGCCGCTTTGAGGCCACCTCAAGCACGGGCCGTTTGGCCTGCGCGTGGGCGCCCCATAGCATAAAAACCACGCCCGATTGGCGGCGGCTGACCGCTTGAAGAATATTGTCAGTAAGCACTTCCCAACCGCGCTTGGCGTGGCTGGCGGGCAGTCCGTCTTCGACGGTGAGACAGGTGTTGAGCAGCAGCACGCCCTGCTGCGCCCAGCGCTCCAGTGACCCATCCTGCACCGCCAGACCCATTTCAACAGGCGCTGCAGCGAGCGATTTGTCCCGAACAATCTCTTTCTGAATATTGCGCAGCGACGGCGGCACACGCACCCCTGGCGGCACCGAAAAGGCTAAACCATGCGCCTGCCCCGGGCCGTGGTAGGGGTCTTGCCCCAAAATCACGACCTTCACTGAATCCAAGGGCGTCAGTTCCAGCGCCCGAAACGGCGTGGGGGGATAGACCACGGCCCCAGCGTCCAGACGCACTTGAATGAATTCACCCAAGTGCTGCGCTGCGGACGTCGCCAAAAAGTGATCCACCGTGGCGCACCAATCCGACGCAATCGGCCAAAGGCGGGGCTGCCATTGCTTCAGGGTTTGAGCTTGATCTTCAAATAAATTAATTGTCAAAATATGAATTGATTTAATTGAGATTTAGGCCACGTAATTTATAGATAATTTGCTATATTTTTTATTAAATTATTATCAAAAAATTAGCGATTTTATAAGTTAAAATTAATAATAAACGTCAAAATTTGCCCTATTGAAACATCTCTGCCAAGGCCACGCCCGGATCAGGTGCGCGCATGAAGGCTTCGCCCACCAAAAACGCTTGCACGCCGCCTGCGGCTAGGCGCAGCACATCCTCGCGAGTGGCAATGCCGCTTTCGGTGACCACCAAGCGCTCTTGTGCCCCTGCGGTGCGGGTCAGTTCTGGCAAGTCTTTCACCATTTGCAGCGTGGTCTGCAATGACACCTCAAAGGTTTTCAAATTGCGGTTGTTGATGCCCAAGAGCGGCGTTTTGAGCTTCAAAGCGCGCTCGGCCTCGGCGCGGTCATGCACTTCGACCAGTACCGCCATGTCCAGCGAGCGGGCGACGGCCTCGAGCTCGGCCATTTTGGCGTCGTCCAGGCAGGCGGCGATCAACAAAACACAATCGGCGCCCATCGCGCGCGATTCGTAAATCTGGTACGGCTCCACCATGAAATCCTTGCGCAACACGGGCAGTTGGCAGGAGGCGCGGGCTTGCTTCAAATAATCGGGCTGGCCCTGGAAAAACTGCCGATCCGTAAGCACCGAGAGGCAGGCCGCGCCGTTTTCGGCATAACTCTGCGCGATGTCGGCGGGTATGAAGTCTTCGCGGATCACGCCCTTGGACGGGCTGGCTTTTTTGATCTCGGCGATCACCGCAGGTTTGCCGCTGGCGATTTTGGCGCGCAACGCCGCCACGAAGTCACGTGTCAACACGCGCGACTCAGCGTCGGCCCGGATCGCCGCAAGCGGCATCTTTTTCATCGCCTGCGCGATTTCTTCGCGTTTGACGGCGATGATTTTGTCCAAAATATCTGACATAAGCAGTCCTTTCGAGCCTTACTTTCGAGCTTTTAGCTCAGAGTTCTTTGTAAAAACAGGCGGGGCACACCGCCACATACGACTCGTTGCCGCCGATTTGCACCTGCGCCCCGCTCGTCAGGCGGACGCCGTTGGCGTCCCGGCGGGTGTTCATACTGGCTTTTTTCTTGCAGCCACAGATGGTTTTAAGCTCCTCCAGGCTGTCGGCCAGGGTCAAAAGCGCCGCCGCGCCGGGAAAAGCCTGACCTAAAAAATCGCTGCGCAGTCCGTAACAAATGATGGGCACGCCCTGTAGATGCGCGTGGCGATGCAGTTGCAGCGCCTGGGCGGGCGTCAAAAACTGGGCTTCGTCGATGAAAACGCAGTCCGGGCGGGGCGGCGCACGGCTGGCGGCGTCTGGGCCACCCACGGCGTCCACCGCTTCGGGCAGGCTGATTTGCGGGCTGGCCGGTGGGCGGGAGAGCAAATCGTCAAAATCGGTGGTGTCGTCAAACCACTCGCCCTGACGGCGCAGCCCTAAGCGCGAATAGATTTCGCCTTCGCCCGCGCGGGTGTCGATTTTGGCGGTGAACAGGCGCACCGCCAAGCCGCGCTCCTGGTAGTTGTGCGCATCTTTGAGCAGCTCGGTCGATTTGCCGGCGTTCATGGCGGCGTAACGAAAGTACAGTTTGGCCATCGGTAAATTGTGCTCAAACGCCGTCTTGCTGCAGTTGGATCACACCCGGCAAGCGCGTTGCCCCGCGTCGCCTTTGGCGGCGAAAATCTTGTCGCGGGTATCGGCCATCTTCATGCCCCTTTGAGCTCTTGCGACAAGGCCGACAATCGGTCAAGCCGGGCTCGAGCTGCTCCTGATTCAATAGCTGTACGCGCTTTTTCGATGCCCATCTTGACCGAATCCACCACATTCGCCGCATACAGTGCAGCGCCAGCGTTCAAGACCACGATGTCTTTGGGGGCACCGGCCACATTGTTGAGCACGCCCATCAGCATGGCTTTGGACTGCTCGGCGGTTTCGACCCGCAGGCTCCGGTTGCTGGTCATGGCAAAGCCGAAGTCTTCGGGATGGATTTCATACTCGGTGATCTCCCCGTTTTTCAGTTCGCCGACCATGGTGGAGGCGCCCAGGCTGATCTCGTCCATGCCGTCGCGGCCATACACCACGAGCGCGTGCTCAGCGCCCAGGCGTTGCAGGGCGCGCACCTGGATCCCCACCAGGTCGGAGTGGAAAACGCCCATCAAAATATTCGGCGCGGAGGCCGGGTTGGTCAGCGGCCCCAGGATGTTGAAGATGGTGCGCACACCGAGCTCCTTGCGGATGGGCGCGACGTTTTTCATGGCCGGGTGGTGGTTCGGCGCAAACATGAAGCCCACGCCCACTTCGGCGATGCAGCGGGCGATCTGCTCGGGGTTCAGGTTGATGTTGATGCCCAACGATTCCATCACGTCGGCGCTGCCGCTTTTGCTGCTGACGCTGCGCCCGCCGTGTTTGCTGACCTTGGCACCCGCCGCTGCCGCGACAAACATCGCACAGGTCGAGATGTTGAAGGTGTGGGAGCCATCCCCGCCCGTGCCCACAATGTCCACCAGATGGGTTTTGTCAGCCACATGCACCTTGGTGGAAAACTCGCGCATCACCTGCGCGGCGGCGGTGATCTCGCCAATGGTTTCCTTCTTCACGCGCAGGCCAGTGATGAGCGCGGCCATCATGACGGGCGAGAGCTCGCCGGCCATGATCTGGCGCACCACGTGCAACATTTCGTCGTGGAAGATTTCGCGGTGCTCGATGGTGCGCAGGAGCGCTTCTTGCGGGCTGATTTTGTGGGAATTGGGCATGGTGGGTGGCAGGTGGGTGTGGATGGGTTGCGCTTAGCTCAAATTTGATTGGGATTTGCCTTGTGGCCTTCAGCGCAGCTTCAGGCTTTGAAAAAGCCCCGCACCGCAGCGATGGCGCGGTCAATGGCGTCAGCATCCACGTCCAGGTGGGTGACAAAACGAAGTTTGTACAGCCCCGTGACGAGGATGCCCTGGGCCTTGAGGTGCGCGACGAATTCAGCGGCTTTGTCACGCGCGGCCCCGGTGAGTTCGACAAAGACGATATTGGTTTGCGGCGCGGTCACGGTCAACCCGTCTAGACCCGAAATGCCATCGGCGAATCGTTTGGCCAGCAGGTGATCTTCTGCAAGGCGGGCCACGTGATGGTCCAGCGCGTAGATGCCCGCGCCTGCCAACACACCGGCCTGGCGCATGCCGCCGCCGGCCATCTTGCGGATGCGGTGCGCTCTTGAAATCAGTGCACGCGAGCCGCACAAAACCGAGCCTGCGGGCGTGCCCAAGCCTTTGCTCAGGCACACCGAAACACTGTCAAAACACTGGGCGATCAGCCGCGCTTCTGTGTAGGCGTCAGTACCCATGGCGCTGGCCTGCGCCACCGCCGCGTTGAACAGGCGCGCGCCATCAAGGTGCGTGTAGAGTCCATGGGACTTGGCCAGGGCCGTGGCCCGCTCCAGGTAGTCAAAGGGCAGCACCTTGCCGCCAAAGGTGTTCTCCAGCGCCAACAGCCGCGTGATGGCGAAATGCGCGTCGTCGGGTTTGATGTTGTCTTCAATGTCAGAAAGCAGGAGCGTGCCGTCGCTCTGGTGCGCCAAGGGCTGCGGCTGCACGCTGCCAAAGGCCGCCGCGCCGCCGCCTTCCATGCGGTAACAGTGCGCGCCCTGGCCGACGATGTACTCCTCGCCGCGCTGGCAGTGCGAGAGGATCGCGCAGAAGTTGCTCATGGTGCCGGTGGGAACAAACAACGCCGCCTCAAAGCCCAACATCGCGGCAAGTTTGCCTTGCAGGGCGTTGACCGTCGGGTCGTCACCAAACACGTCGTCGCCCAGCGGCGCGGCAGCCATGGCGGCGCGCATGCCCGCCGAGGGGCGCGTGACGGTGTCGCTGCGCAAATCAATGGTGTTTGTCATGGTCGATTAAATTAACTTGCATGTTAATTTTTTTGTTCAAAATGGCATGGAACAGGAGAATTTGAAAAATTTCGAGCCTTAGGTCACGCATTATATGGATAGTTTGCTATATATAATATAGCGTTTTATTTTCCATCAAGATTCGATTTCGGGTCGGTTGGCACGGTCGTGGGCTTTGGGTGCGGCGGCGGGCGGCGTATCGGGTGAGCGCGGGTGCCACTCAATCCAGGAAATTTTTCAACATGGCATGCCCGTGTTCGGTGAGGATCGACTCCGGGTGGAACTGCACGCCTTCGATGCGCACCGCATCGGCAAAACCACTGTGGCGCACACCCATGATCTCGCCGTCATCGCTCCAGGCCGTCACCTCCAGCGTTTTGGGACAGGTGGCCCGCTCGATCGCCAGTGAATGGTAGCGGTTCACCGTGAATTGTCCGGGCAGGCCCGCAAACACGCCCGTTTGGGTGGTGGTGATGAGGCTGGTTTTGCCGTGCATCAAGGTCTGCGCTTTGACGATCTTGCCGCCAAACGCCGCACCGATGCTTTGGTGCCCGAGGCAGACGCCCAAAATCGGCAATTTGCCAGCGAAGTGCTGGATCGCCGCGACCGAGATGCCGGCCTCCTTCGGCGTGCAGGGGCCAGGCGACACCACCAGGCGGTCAGGCGCGCGGGCGGCAATGCCTTCAATGCTGATTTCGTCATTGCGGAACACCTCGACCTCGGCTCCGAGTTCACCAAAATACTGCACGATGTTGTAGGTGAAGCTGTCGTAGTTGTCGATCATGAGCAATTTCATATCGCCCCCACGCTTGTCACTTCGTGTACTGCGCTGCCCCCCGAGGGGGCTGATTTTTCTTGGGACGGCCCTGCGAAAAATTGCTGTTTATGTCGGTTCATTCGAGTCCTTCTTCGACAAGTTCCGCCGCCCGCAGCAGCGCGCGCGCCTTGGCCTCAGTCTCTTTCCATTCGAGCTCGGGCACCGAGTCGGCGACGACGCCAGCCGCCGCCTGCACGTACAGCATCTCGTCTTTGATGATGCCGGTGCGGATGGCGATGGCCACGTCCATGTCGCCAGCAAAACTCAAATAACCACAGGCGCCGCCGTAAATGCCGCGTTTGGTGATCTCCAGCTGGTCGATCAGCTCCATCGCGTGCACCTTGGGCGCGCCGGTGAGTGTGCCCGCCGGGAACGTGGCTTTGAGCACGTCCATGTTGCCGATCACCTGCCCGCCGGGGTTGAGCTTCAGGATGCCTTCAACGTTGCTGACAATATGCATCACGTGGCTGTAGCGCTCCACCTGGAAGGCGTCTGTCACCTTCACGCTGCCGGTTTGGGCGATGCGGCCAATGTCGTTGCGCGCCAGGTCGATCAGCATCACATGTTCGGCACGCTCTTTGGGGTCGTTGACCAACTCCTGCTCGACTTGTTTGTCGATCTCGGGGGTTGCACCTCGGGGCCGCGTGCCCGCCAGCGGACGAATGGTTATCTTCTGCTGCTCGGGTTGACCTGGCGGTGTGATGGTTTCCTGTCTCACGAGGATTTCCGGCGAGGCCCCCACCACATGGAAATCCCCAAAATGGTAGTAGTACATGTAGGGGCTGGGGTTGAGCGAACGCAGCGCGCGGTACAGGCTCAAGGGTGATTCGGTGAAGCGTTTCTTGATGCGCTGGCCGACCTGGACCTGCATGAAGTCGCCCTCTTCGATCAGCGCCTTGGCCCGCTCCACCGCGCGGATGTAGTCAGCCTTGGCAAACTCACGCTCGGCCGGGTAACTTTGCGTCGGCTTGACGGACGGGGCGCTCACCGAATACTTCAGCTTTTCTTTCAGTTCACGCAGGCGTTTTTTGGCGTTGCTGTAAGCCTCGCTCTGCTTCGGGTCGGCGTAGACAATCAAATACAGCTTGCCCGAGAGGTTGTCGATCACTGCGAGTTCCTCGCATTGCAGCAGCAGGACGTCGGGGCAGCCCAAGGTGTCGGGTGGGCAGGAGTTTTCGAGTTTTTTCTCGATGTAACGCACCGCGTCGTAGCCAAAATAGCCCGCCAGGCCGCCGCAAAACCGGGGCAAACCAGGGCGCAGCGCCACTTTGAAGCGTTTTTGGTAGCCGGCGATGAAGTCCAACGGGTTTTGGCGGGAGCTTTCGACCACCACACTATCGGTTACCACTTCGGTGATGGCCTGTGCACCAAAACCGCGCGCACGCACCAGGGTGCGGGCCGGCAGGCCAATGAAGCTGTAGCGGCCAAAACGCTCGCCACCGACCACCGACTCCAGCAAAAACGAATGTTTGCCGCTGTTGGACGAGAAGGCCAGTTTCAGGTACAGGGAAAGCGGCGTTTCGAGGTCGGCAAAAGCCTCCGCCAACAGCGGAATGCGGTTGAATCCTTGCGCGCTCAAGGATTTGAATTCAAGTTCAGAGATCATGTGCAGAGCCTTTTCGCTCCCCTCGGCCTGCATGGCAGCGAGGGTGTTCATTCAATTCAATGCCAGCAACGTGAAAACTCAGTCCTGGCGCGTGGGGCACGCGCGGGCGCAAGGCCGTCAGGCGTGCGCTTTAAGCGTGCAGGGGCAGCAAACAGCAGATGGCTGACGCCAGGGCCAGGCTCCCCGGTCGCCCAAACCTGTGTTGATGTTGCGGTGAATGAACATGGCGTCAAGTGTAGCAAACGCAGGCCGCCGTGCCGGGCAGGATACTCCCGTTGCATTTTTGCCGGTTTGGCCTATATTGGTGGCTCGCGCGCGAATTCGTGGCGGCATCCGGCGTCGAACCTGTCGCAGTCCACGGACGACCCACTTGCAAAAAGGAACATCATGAGAGTTGCACATTCCCTCGTCCTTGCGGCATTGATGAGCGCAGGACTCGGTGCCGTGTCAGGCGGTGCCATCGCCGCCACGCAGGACATCAACGGCGTCAAGGTCGAAGACAGCGCCGACGTGCGCGGCACCAAGCTGCCGCTCAATGGCGCTGGCACCCGTTACAAAGGCCCGTTCAAGGTGTATGTCGCAGGCCTCTACACCGGCAAAAAAGCCGGCAGCCTTGATGAAGTGACCAGCCAGCCCGGACCCAAGCGGCTGCACGCAACGATGGTGCGCGAAATTGACGCCGGCGAACTGGGCAAACTACTCGCGCGTGGCGTGGAAGACAACACTGGCAAGGCTGAAATGTCCAGGCTGATCCCGGGGCTCCTGAAAATGAGCGAGCTGTTTTCCGTTCACAAAAAGCTGGTGCCCGGCGACACCTTCACCATTGACTGGGTGCCGGGTGTTGGCACCACAGTGACGGTCAAGGGGAAAGTCGATGGCGAAGTCTTCAAGGAGCCTGAGTTTTTCAAAGCCCTGATGGCACTCTGGCTGGGGCCTGTGCCTGCTGACTTCAAACTCAAAGACGCTTTGTTGGGCATCAAGATCTGACGCCCAAAGTTGTCGCGCCCGCGGCGGCAGCGTCTTCTGGGGCGGCCCTTTTGCTTTTTGTGCGCCAAAAAGATGGATGGCGGTAAATCCCGATGCAGAAAGCCATCACTTTCGGGCATGATTTATGCTTTTGCCCTTTTCAACCCCTTCTATTGCAAAAATCAATGAACTTCACTAAACGCCACCTCTCAATTGCCTTGGTCGCCGTTGCAAGCGCAGTCAGCCTGGCTACACCGCTCGCCCACGCCCAGTCTGCGCTGGACGACGTGATGAAGGCAAAAAAAATCACCATCGCCATTCCCACCGATTTCCCACCCTACGGATTTGTAGGCACCGATTTGAAGCCGCAAGGCCTCGACATCGATATGGCCAACTACATTGCCGCCAAATTGGGCGTGACCATTGAGCTGGCTGCCGTAAGCAGCGCCAACCGGATTGCGTATTTGCAAACCAAAAAAGCTGATTTGGTGATCTCCACCCTGGGCAAAAACGCCGAGCGCGAGAGGGTGATTGATTTCACCGCCGCCTACTCGCCCTTTTTCCAGGCTGTTTTTGCGTCCAAAACCATGCCAGTCAAGGGTTTTGCCGATCTCGCGGGCAAATCGGTTGCCGTGACGCGCGGCGCCATTGAAGACCAGGAGCTGACCAAAATGGCGCCGTCTGGCACCGACATCAAGCGTTTTGAAGACAACAACGCCACGGTCTCGGCGTTCGTATCTGGCCAGGTACAGTTGATTGCAACCGGCGCTTCCGTGGCGGGCAACATGATGGCCAAGAACCCGCAGCTCAGCACCGAATACAAGCTGTTGCTGAAGGATTCGCCGAATTTCATTGGTGTCGGCAAAGGTGAAGACAAACTGCGCCTGAAGGTCAATGACATCATTGCAGAAGCCAAAAAGAGCGGCGACATCGACAAAATGGCCGTGAAATGGCTGGGTCGCCCCGCAGGCGATTTGCCTCAGTAAAGTCGTCGTTGCCGCCCAGCTGCAATTCACAACTGGCCCCACGGAGTCCCACGGATGCGGGTTGAGTTCGACTTTCTCGCCGTCCTGGCGCAGTGGCCCTTGTTGGCTAAAGGGGTTGTGTGGACGGTCGGCCTGACGGTGGTCTCCGCCCTCTTGGGCGTGCTGGTCGGCGTGGCGTTTGCCTGGGCACGTTCGCACGGTGCGCTGTGGTTGAAATGGGTCGTTGGCACCTACGTCGAGCTAATTCGCAACACGCCTTTCATCGTCCAACTGTTTTTTGTGTTTTTTGGCCTGCCCGCAGCGGGGGTGCGCCTCTCTCCCGAAGTCGCTTCAATCATCGCCATGGTGATCAACCTGAGTGCGTATGCCACCGAAATTATCCGCGCCGGGGTCGATGCCACACCTAAAGGGCAGATCGAAGCTGCGATGAGCCTGGCCATGAGTCGGGCCCAGGTGTTCATCCGTGTGGTTTTGCCACCGGCGCTGAAAAAAGTCTGGCCCGCCCTGGTGAGCCAAATCATCATCGTGATGCTGGGCTCCGCCGTGTGCGGGCAAATCTCGACCGAAGAGCTCAGTTACGCCGCCAATCTGATTCAAAGCCGCAACTTCCGGGCTTTCGAGGCTTACATCGTGGCGACCATGATCTACCTTGCCCTGGCCTTTGGCACGCGTCGGCTGCTCAATTGGCTGGGACCACGTTTCGTGTTTGGCAGGTAGATGGCCCCCACGCTTGTCACTTCGTGTACTGCGCTGCCCCCCGAGGGGGCTAATTTTTCTAGGGGCGGCCCGCCGAAAAATTTGGCCCCCACGCTTGTCACTTCGTGTACTGCGCTGCTCCCGGAGAGGGCTAATTTTTCTCCGGGCTGCCCGTCGGAAAATTGCCGCTTTTCCAATGGTTGAATTCACGCTCTGGGATATTTTTCGCAACCTGCTGGAGGCTGCGCGTTGGACGGTGGCGCTTTCGCTGATGGCGTTTGCCGGCGGCGGCCTGGTGGGCGCCTTGCTGCTGGTGCTGCGCCTCTCGCAGGCGCGCGGCAGCGACTGGTTGGTTAGCGCCTACGTGCAACTCTTTCAGGGCACGCCCCTCCTGATGCAGTTGTTTCTCACCTACTTCGGCATCGCCTTGTTTGGTATCAAAACCTCGGCCTGGGCGGCAGCTGCCGTGGCATTGACGCTCTACACCAGCGCTTTTTTGACCGAAATCTGGCGCGGTTGTGTGGCGTCCATCCCCAAAGGACAGTGGGAAGCCGCACAGAGCCTGGCCATGAGTTTCAGCGAGCAACTTCGCTATATTGTTTTGCCGCAGGCGCTGCGGATCGCAGTACCGCCCACGGTGGGGTTTTTGGTGCAGGTGATCAAAGGAACGGCCTTGGCCTCTGTCATCGGTTTTGTCGAACTGACCAAGGCCGGCACCATGATCACCAACGCCACCTTCAAGCCGTTTGTGGTCTATAGCTGCGTGGCGCTTTTGTACTTTGCGCTGTGTTTTCCCATCAGCCTGTACGCCAAACGGCTGGAGCGTCGGTTCCAGCCGAATTCCTGAAAGCCAAATACATGCCAAGTGTTGTTGAGATCAGGCAGTTGCGCAAATCCTTTGGCGCCAACGAGGTGCTCAAGGGCATTGACCTCCAAGTCGCGCCCGGTGAAGTGATCGCCATCATCGGCAAAAGCGGCTCGGGCAAAAGCACCCTGCTGCGTTGCATCAATGGCCTGGAAGTCTTCCAGTCGGGCAGTTTGAGCGTCGAGGGGAAACCGCTGGTGCACAACAATGCACCAGCGATGCGCGAGCTGCGCCAGCGTGTCGGCATGATTTTTCAGAATTTCAACCTGTTCCCGCATCTGACGGTCGGCAAAAACGTGATGTTGGCGCCCAAATTGGTCAAGCAGAAAGACCCGCAGGCCGGTGCCGCCCAAGCCAGAAAACTGTTGGAGCGGGTTGGCTTGGCCGACAAATTCGACGCCTGGCCTGACCAGCTTTCAGGCGGCCAGCAGCAACGCGTGGCGATTGCACGGGCGCTGGCCATGGAGCCTGCCGTGCTGCTGTGCGACGAGATCACCTCGGCGCTCGACCCTGAACTGGTCGGCGAAGTGCTCAAAGTGGTGGAGAGCCTTGCGCAGGAGGGCATGACCCTGCTGATGGTGACGCACGAAATGAGTTTTGCCCGCCGCGTAAGTGACCGCGTCATCTTCATGCACCAGGGCCGGGTGCATGAAATGGCCCCACCGCAGGCGCTGTTTGGTGCGCCCACGACGCCTGAACTCAAGCAGTTTTTGTCATCGCTCGATGATTAAGTGGTGTTTTGTGGTTAGCTTTGCTGAGATTTCCTAAGGCCCACAACGCCCGGCAGTCACCCAAGATCAGCGTACCGTCACTTCCACACGCCGGTTGCGTGGCTCGGGGGTTTCGTCGGGCGTGGCCACCAGCAAGTTGGTCTCGCCGTGCGACTCGATGGTGACGTTGCGCGGATCCAGCCTGATCCCCGCCAGCAAACCCGCCACATAGCGCGCCCGCTCCATGCCCAGCCGCTCGTTCGCCAGTGCCTCGCCTGAGGTATCGGTGTGGCCAATGACAGAAATGTCTGGCACGGGGCGGGCCGCCACGGCAGCCAGAATTTTGAGGACATCGGCCTCCGACTCCGGCGCCAGACGCGCGCCACCCGGCAAAAAATACAACAAGAAACTGACCGGTTTGACGGGGCTAGCCGCCATGGCCGCGCCAAAATCCTGGCTGATTTTGTCGCGCTTGACCTCAAAAGTTTGACCCGCAGCGCCCGCCAGGCGGCTGGCCTGGCCTGCGGTGGCCAAAACTGTATCGCCTGCACGGGTCGTCACTTTGAGTTGGCCGGTGCTGCCATCTGCGTTGTTAAGCAGCACGACGTAAGACGCAGGCACTGGCGCCGCAGGCGGGGCGGGTGGGGGTGGCGCACTGGCGCACGCCGCAATGGCCAGTGCCCCGATGACGCTACAAATCCGCCAAACCTGCGAGCCTGAGTTTGCGCCCTGGCGGGACCGCTTCACTGGCAACATCAGGGTACTTCTAGAAATTCGATAGGAGGGATGCAGTGCAAGGCGCAAACCGCAAACATGCACTTGCATGGCGAGGATTTGCAACGCCGCAATGCGCCCTCTTATCGGATTTCTAGAAGTGCCCATCACGATTTATCGTCCTCAACCAAGAGCAGGAACTCGGTGCCACGCACGCCAATCACGCCCTGCGGAAATTTGATGGCGACGGCATCGGGTTTGAGTTTGGCAATGATGCCCGACACATATTGCATGCTGCCCCTGACCAGCGTGGCACTGAGTTTCAAACTGCCTTTGCTGGGCGCATACAGATACTCGTCAACCACAAATTCACTGTTGGGGCCAAAAGACATCACCGTGTTGTCTCTGAGGGTGACGCCAATGCTGCCGGCAGGCCCGGTTTTCACCACAAACCCGGCTTGCAAGGGCATGCCAGGCTGCGCCCGGACGCCTTTGCCATCAATCACAACCAAGGCATCTGGCAAGACGGTCTTGATAAATCCGATCAACCCATCTTGCGCGATGGCAGCTGGCGCGGCCAGCAGGGCCATCAATGCGACTCCTGCGACTCCCGCCAAACCCGTCCAACGCGCAAATCTCCTGAACCTCAAACCGATGGTGGTGATCGTCATCTCAAGCTCCCTTTACGCGCACTGTAGCGTTGCACGAAGCCCCCGTCAAATCAGTCGCGGCTAATTGATACGTGCCAGTTCCGCCCGCATCGCATTGACAACGCTTTTGTAATCCTTGTCCCCAAATATGGCGCTGCCTGCCACAAAGGTGTCGGCGCCTGCCATGGCCACCTCGCGGATGTTGTCGGTCTTCACACCGCCATCGACCTCCAGCCGGATGTCTTTGCCCGAGGCGTCGATGCGTTTGCGCACGGCTTCGATCTTGCGGTAGGCGGAGTCGATAAAACTCTGCCCGCCAAAACCAGGGTTGACACTCATGATGAGGATCAAGTCCAGTTCCTCAATCACCCAGTCCAACACGTCCAGCGGCTCCGCCGGATTGAACACCAGCCCCGCCTTGCAACCCGCCGCCTTGATGGCCTGGATACTGCGGTGCACGTGGGTGGATGCGTCGGGGTGAAAACTGATGTGGTCGGCCCCCGCCTGCGCAAAGGCCTGCGCCAGTGCGTCCACGGGTTGCACCATTAAATGCACATCAATCGGCACCGGCGCGCCCTGGGCGGTTTTGGCGTGCGGCTTCAAGGCGCTGCAAACCATCGGCCCGAAGGTCAGATTCGGCACGTAATGGTTGTCCATCACGTCAAAATGGATCCAGTCGCAGCCAGCGGCGACCACATCTTTGACTTCATCGCCGAGACGGGCAAAGTCGGCAGCCAGGATGGAGGGGGAAATGCGGTAAGTCATGCGGGTATTTTCGCAGGTAGCATTGCGGCATGGCCAAGTACCAATTCAAAGTCGAAGTTCAGCCGCATTTTCTGCTGGAGCAGTCGGCGCCCGAGCAGGGCATGTATGTATTTGCCTACGCCATCAAAATCAGCAACATTGGCAGTGTCGCCGCCCAGTTGATCTCGCGCACCTGGAACGTCAACGACGCCAATGGCCTCACCGAAAAAGTGCGCGGGTTGGGTGTCGTGGGCCACCAGCCGCTGCTCAAGCCGGGTGAAACATTTGAATACACCAGCGGCACCCGTTTGCGCACGGCCACCGGTACCATGCATGGAAGTTATTTTTGCGTGGCCGAAGATGGTGAAAAATTTGACGTTGACATTCCCATGTTTGTTCTTGATGCTCTGAGTGCGGGCGGTACGCGCACTTTGCATTGATCAACACCTCACACACCACGCGCGCCCAGGCGCACAACCCCGCGTTTTTGCTGCGCTCGCTCGACAGCCAGGCCGGGCTGATTGAGCGCCACCTGTGGCTGGTGCGTGCCCTTGCCTGGATTCGCGGTGACAGCACCTCGGCCGAGGCCGCAGCAGCACGTGTCGGGCAACTGCTCGACGCCGTAGATGCCAGCCCCGGCATGGCGGCACGGCTTCAGCAATGGTGGAATGCCACGCTGGAAATCGTGGACGGCACGACGCTTCTGGCCGATTTCGGCTTTGCATCACGCAGCGCCTTTGTCAGCGAACTCGCCGAACGCCTGCGCCTGAAGATATTGCCTGGCACGCCGGAAACCATCGACGCGGCCGAGCTTTTTTCATTGGTGCTGGGCCACAACTTCGATGCACAGTGGATCAGCACTCTGGATGACAGCTTGCTGAGCCGCCTGGCCCAACTGCTTAGCCCTGCCACGCCAACCGCTGCCGGACCGACCTTGTGGCAACACACACTGCTTGAAGCTATCACGTTTTGCACCAGCCAGATCCGTGCCTCAGGTTTTGCGCCGGAGCTGCGCCTGCGCATGAGCCCGGCGGCCTTGCAGGCGCAAGCTTTTCACGCCCTGGCGGCAGATTTTGACGCCTTACGTACAGCATATTTGGTGCAGCGTGCGAGCGTTGAAGCAAGTGTGCGGAACACGGAGCCTGGCTGCCGTGGCGCTGACGGCGATCTTCCGTTGCAAGCCGCCCTCCAGCAGTTTCGCGAGCGCCTGGACCAGTGCCGCCAGGCGGCCTCCACGGTATACAGCCATTTGGAGGAACACGGCATTTCGGTCAATCTGGTGTTCCGCCTGCGCCAACTGCGCGAGCGCGTGTTGCGCATCCGCGCGCTGTTGGATTGTTTGCTGGGCGCAAATCCGGCGGCCAGCACGGCGCGGCTGTTTGCCCATTTGGTCACGGTGGGGCAGGAGCGGCGCAGCCTGCGCGCGCTGGTGGCGTCCAACTCGTCGCTGCTGGCCGCCAAAGTCGCCGAGCGCAGCTCTGAAACCGGCGAGCACTACATCACCCGCACGCCGCTGGAGTACCGTGCCATGCTGCGCGCCGCTGCGGGTGGCGGCGCGCTGACAGCCGTGACGACCACCCTGAAATTCATGGTGATGACCCTGGGTTTGTCGCAGTTCTGGAACGGCTTCTGGTCTGGTTTTGTGTATGCCGCCAGTTTTATCGCGATCCAGCTGCTGCACTGCACCCTGGCCACCAAACAACCGGCGATGACGGCCCCGGCCATGGCCGCCAAACTCAAAGACTTGGCCGATCCCCAGGCGCTGGCAGGTTTTGTCGATGAAGTGACCCATCTGGTGCGCTCGCAGGTGGCCGCCGTGCTGGGCAACGTCGGGCTGGTGGTCCCGGCAGTCGTGCTGATTTCAGTTGCGACCCAACTGGCCTTGGGTTCGCCTTTGATCGACAGCGGCGAGGCGGCACACGTCTTTGCGGCGCTGTCGCTGGCGGGGCCGACCGTCGTGTTTGCCGCGTTCACTGGTGTGTTGCTGTTCGCCTCCAGCATCGTCGGCGGGTGGGTGGAAAACTGGTTTGCGCTGCACCGCTTGCATTCAGCGCTGCGTTACAACCCGCGCGTCACGCAAATGCTGGGCGCTGGGCGCGCGGCGCAGTGGGCGCACTTCATGCGCGACAAGATTTCCGGTTTCGCCTCAAATATCGCGCTCGGATTCATGCTGGGCCTGATCCCGGCGTTTGCCGCATTTTTCGGCCTGGGACTTGAAGTGCGCCATGTCACGCTGTCGGCTGGGCAACTGGCGGCGGCTGGCGCGTCGGTGGGTTGGGCGGTGTTGCAGCAACCCGCGTTGTGGTGGAGCCTTGCCGCCGTTCCGGTGATTGGCGCCGCGAATCTGGGTGTGAGTTTCTACCTGGCTTTTCGCCTGGCCTTGCGGGCGCACAACGTGGCCGGCGTGGACCGCACCCGCATCAGCCGAGCGATTTTGAAGCGCTGGCGCAGGCAGCCCTTGAGCTTCTTCTGGCCGCCGCCAGACGGTGCCGCGAATGCCAACGAAGCCGACAATAGGAAGGGCGAAGCTGAAGGCAGCACTAAAGGCAGCAGCGAAAAAAATGGGTGAATTCGAACTGATCGAGCGTTTTTTCAAACGCCCCGGCGCCGGGGCGGGTGGCAGCGGGCCAGTATCCTTGGGCGTCGGTGACGACTGCGCGCTCTTGCAGCCGCAACCCGGCACGCAGTTGGCCATCTCCAGCGACATGCTCGTCGTGGGCCGCCACTTTTTCGCCGATGTCGATCCTGCCGCGCTGGGCCACAAAGCGCTGGCGGTGAACCTGAGCGATCTGGCGGCCTGCGGCGCGCGTCCGCTGGCATTCACACTCGCGCTGGCGCTGCCCGAGATCAACGAGCCCTGGCTGGCGGCGTTCTCCAGCGGCCTATTCGCCTTGGCCGACGCGCACGGCTGCGCCTTGATCGGCGGCGACACCACACGCGGCCCGCTGAACATCTGCATCACTGTGTTTGGCGAAGTGCCTTGCGTCAACGGACGCTCGCAGGCGCTGTTGCGCAGTGGCGCGCAGGCGGGTGACGACCTGTACGTGAGCGGCAACCTGGGTGACGCCCGTCTGGCGCTCGAGGCGCTGCGGGGCACGGCGGCGCTGGAGGCTCGCCTGCTGCTGCCAGCCCGCGCCCGCTTGGAGCGCCCCACCCCACGCGTCGCGCTCGGGCAGGCGCTGCGCGGCGTCGCGTCAGCCGCCATCGACATCAGTGACGGGCTTTTGGGCGATCTCAGCCACGTGCTCACAGCCTCAGGCGTCGGCGCGACTGTCAACACCGATGCGGCGCTCAAACTGCTCGCAGCCCAATCCCTGATCGCGCACCGCCCCAACCTGGGCTCCGGCACAGGCGCCAGCACGACGACTGTGCCGCTCTCAAAACAGCGCCTGCTCGAATTTGTTTTGGCCGGTGGCGACGACTACGAACTCGCCTTCACCGCGCCACCCCAGGCCCGCGCCGCCGTGCAAGCCGCCGCCGCCGCCGCGCAGACGGCGGTGGCACACATTGGCCAGATTGACGCTGCCCTTGGCCTGCGTCTGATCGATGCCGAGGGCCGCGTTGTCGCCCGCCAGTTCAGGTCGTTTGACCATTTCAAATAGACCGCCAATGCGCGTTTTGCCGCATTGTGTTCTGTATTTTTTTGTTGATACCCATGTTAATTTTATATCAAATTTCCGGCAATTGCAAAAATTTGAAGGAAATAGGCTTCTGGGCCACGCATCATATGGATAATTAGATATCATTTTAATAGCATTCAAAATTGCGTTGAACTCGAACCAATGCCGTCCAAGCCGATAATCGTGACGATGCAGACCCCTGA
>JANLYO010000158.1:0-1805 GCA_031365665.1 Rhodoferax sp.
CTACACCTACTACACCGTGGTGATCGAAGCGCCAAGGCGGGCGTTCTTTGAGCAGGCCTACGACGCTCTCAAAGCAAGCGTGTACCAAAGCCTGTATTTGCAGACGGCGGGCAAGGAACTGCTGGATCAAGTCGAGCTGGTAATCGATGACAAAGGCTTGAGGTTGGGCTTTGATGCCTTGAACGCCACGCTGCAAACCAAAGCCCTGGCCGACCCGGCCAATGCAGCGGTGAACCTGGCGGAGTTCATTCACTTCGCAGGTGACAGTTTGAATGGTTCGGCCTGGGACGGGGTGGCCCAGCTCAGCGACCTGATGGAGGCCAACAGCCTGACGGCTCAGCAAACCGCCGCCTTGAGCTACCTGGGCTTCAAAACGGCAGGGGACGTGGGCAGTCTCGTGAACACGACGCTGAACGGCACCGCTGGCGCAGATGGCCTGATCGGGCGGGCGGGCAATGACACGCTCTCCGGCAATGCAGGCAATGACATCCTGATCGGTGGCGCAGGCAACGATGTGCTGTACGGCGGCCAGGGCAATGACCAGATGGTGGGCGGCAGTGGCAACGACTATCTGGATGGGCAGTGGGGCACGGACACCTATGTCTGGGGTACGGGGCAGGGCGATGACTATATTCATGACGGCATGGTCAATGCGGGCGAACAAAACACTGTCGTGCTGCGTGGTCTGAATCCGCAGGATGTCAGCCTAGTGCTGGCGAACCCCCTGACGCGTTATGAAGACTTGACTCGGTTCAAGCTGACCGTGGTTGCCACGGGCGAAACCTTGACGATTGATGCGAATGGATGGTATGGCCCGAGCGACCCCGCGGTGCCGATGCGGCTGGTGTTTGCCGATGGCACGCAGTGGGATATCAAGGAGATGGTTCGCCAAGCCTTGCCGCTTCCCACGGATGGCGATGACCTTCTCATTGGCTCGCCCCTCAACGATCTGCCAGAGCGGCTCAACGGGGGTGCTGGCAATGACACCATTGCCGGGCGGGGCGGCGCCGACATCATGGAGGGCGGCGCGGGCAACGACATCTTGTATGGCAATGCCTTTCGGATCGGCCAGGACGCAAGCGGCGCTGTCGCGCCTGCGCGTTGGAGCCTGGGATATATCGACGCGTATACGAGCGTAGACGGTGACGTGTTTGTGTTTGGGCGTGGCGACGGCCAGGACACCATTGACAACGTGCAGTACGGCGCGCCTGCGGATGTGCTGCGGTTCAAGGCAGGTGTTGCTCCGGAGGACTTGCGGCTCACCCAAATCGGCAGCAATTTGGTCATCACAATCGCGGGCACAGATGACAGCGTGACTGTCAGAAACGTTTTCTATGAGATCGACAACGGGTTTGCCAATTACGGCCACACGGTCGGCCCGAGCGGGCTGGCAAAGTTCGAATTTGCGGACGGCACAGAGTGGAGCCTGGCCCAGATCAAGGAAGCCGCTTGGCGCGGCACGGAAGGCGCTGACCATTTTTCAGACGGCTTTGATGCCGCCAAAGTGATGGCAGGCGCCGGTGGCAATGATGTGCTTGACGGCGGCGGGCGAAACGATGTTTTGAGCGGTGGCGAGGGACAAGACACCTTGCGCGGGGGTTGGGGCAACGACCAGCTGTTTGGTGGCGCCGGCAACGACAAACTGGAGGGCGGCGAAGGCGATAACATTCTCGACGGCGGCGCGGGCGATGACGCCCTTTACGCGGGCGGCGGAACGGACATCATCCGTTTTGGCCGTGGCGACGGCCACGACACCCTCAATCGAGATATGGTTTGGCCATCGTATTACAGAAGTTATTGGGGGC
>JANLYO010000159.1:0-2381 GCA_031365665.1 Rhodoferax sp.
AACAGTTTCAGGTGTCGATGCCAACGGCAACCCAGTCAGCTTCAGCACCGAGCAGACGGTGCAGAACGTCAATTTCACGCAGAACGCCTTCTACCGGGAGTTTTCAGACAACCCGGTGGTGACAGCCGCCGCCGCTTTGCTGCCGCAAATGCAGGGGGCGGGGCGGGTGCGGGATTTGCGGGAGGCCATGAGCCTGCTGGATGCCAATGGCCAGGCCACGGCCCAAGCCACAGCCCTGCAATCGAGCTTGGAAGTTTTCAAATCCGCCAGCACCGCGCAAGCCCGGCAAGCGCAAACCGACGTCATCGTAGCCGCCTGGGCCAACACCTCGGCCCTGCCGGATGCTGTAGCGCGTAACCCCGTGCCTGCGGGGGGCGCGAATTGGTACGTCAACAGCCCAGGCCAAGCCATAGCCAACTTTGCCCAGAGCAACCCGGCGCTGTACCAGCAACTGACCGTGCTGGAGCGCTTCAACGGGCAGGCGATTTTGGAGAGGTATGTGCGCCCCGTGGCCGCCAACTACTGGACCAGCGGCATCGGCTGGCGCGGCTACAGCTACTACGCCGTCAGCATCGAAGGCCAGCGCCTGCCTTTTTTCCAGAGCGCGTATGACAGCCTGAAGGCCAGCACCTACCAGAGTTTGTATCTGCAAACGGCGGGCAAAGCGCTGCTGGATCAAGTCGAGCTGGTAATCGATGACAAGGGCCTGCGCCTGGGGTTTGATGCGCTCAATGCGACATTGCAAACCAAAGCCCTGGCCGACCCGGCCAATGCTGCAGTGAACCTGGCGGAGTTCATCCATTTTGCAGGCGACAGCCTGGCAGGCTCCGCCTGGGACGGGGTGGCGCAGTTGGCGGATTTGATGGAAGCCAACCCGCTGACGGCGCAGCAAACCGCCGCCTTGAGCTACTTGGGCTTCAAAACGGCGGGGGACGTGGGCAGTCTCGTGAACACGACGCTGAACGGCACCGCTGGTGCAGACGGCCTGATCGGGCGGGCGGGCAATGACACGCTCTCCGGCAATGCAGGCAATGACATCCTGATCGGCGGCGCAGGCAACGATGTGCTGTACGGCGGGCAGGGCAATGACCAGATGGTGGGCGGCAGTGGCAACGACTATCTGGATGGGCAGTGGGGCACGGACACCTATGTATGGGGCGTGGGCCAAGGCAATGACACGGTGACCGATCTGTATGCACAGCAAGGCGGCAGCAACACCGTGGTGCTGAGGGGCATCAATCCGCAGGACGTGCGCAGTGCGCTTATTGCCGCCAATGACTACAGCGGCGTCATACTGACGCTCTTGAGCACGGGTGAGACACTCACACTGCGCAATTCAAGCTACCAGACCTGGTACGGCGCGACGACAACCGCCCCCGTGAACTTTGTGTTTGCCGATGGCACTGTATGGGACATGAATGAGGCCATCCGCCAGACGCTGCCCCTGCCTACGGCGGGTGATGACCTGCTGGTGGGCACGCCACTGGATGACCGGGCGGACAGATTGAATGGCGGCGGGGGCAATGACATCATTTTTGGCAGCGACGGCGCCGATGTGCTGGAAGGCGGCGCGGGCGACGACGTCTTGTACGGGCGGGCGGCTTGGAATGCACCGCTTGGCTATGGTTGGGACGCCAACGGACACTTGCGTGTTGCGTCTAGCGGCGACACCTATGTGTTTGGGCGTGGCGACGGCAAAGACACCATCATCGATTCGGATGTGGTGTCAAGCGACGTTGATGTGCTTCGCTTCAAGCAAGGCATTGCGCCTGGGGACGTGGAGCTCATCCAGCGTGGTGAAAACCTGCTGGTGTCGATCCGGGGCACCAGCGACAGCGTCAAGATTGAGAAGTATTTCTGGGACCAACAGACGCAGGCGGGGCGGCCCAACGGAGAGTGGACGCAAGGCGGGATTGAACGGTTTGAGTTTGCCAACGGCACGGTGTGGATCAAGGCGGATATAGATACGGCGGTCTTGCTGGGCACTGGGCAAGACGATGTGTTGTACGGCAATGGCAGCAATAATTTGTTGGCGGGCGGTCTGGGCAACGACCAGCTCGACGGTGGCAGAGGCAATGAGACGCTGCTGGGCGGTGAAGGCAACGATATCCTGGGCGGAGGCGTTGGCAATGATGTCTTGATGGGTGGCGACAACAATGACGTGGTCGAAGGTGGTTGGGGCAACGACCAGCTACTCGGCGGCGCAGGAAACGACACCTTGCAGGGCGGCGAAGGCGATGACATTCTCGACGGCGGCGCGGGCGATGACGCCCTTTACGCGGGCGGCGGAACGGACATCATCCGTTTTGGCCGTGGCGACGGCCACGACACCCTCAATCGAGATATGGTTTGGCCATCGTATTACAGAAGTTATTGGGGGC
>JANLYO010000164.1:0-21198 GCA_031365665.1 Rhodoferax sp.
CTACGCCCGCCGCCGCAGCGCCCGCAATCACGAATTCCCACTATGCTCTTTAAATTGAAGAAATGCATGGGATCAAAGATACAAGAGCCCAAAATCGCCGGGCCTTTGGCCCGCCCTGCGGGTGCTTCGCAGCGATATTGCGATCTGACCCCAATTTGCCCTGCGCGCCTGCGGGCGTTAAGCCGGCCAGAGATGGTGCGGGTGGCGCGCGCGACGACCTGAAATCAAAATTGCAAAGACAATCAGCCTTTAGGCCAATAAAATCATGCGTAAACAGCTTTTATTTTTATAGCGTAAAAATCATCAAACCGACACGCTGACCACCGACACCCCATGCTCGGCCAGGCTCAAACTGACTTCGCAGCCCAGCGGCAACACTTCCGTCAATTCGGGTGACACGACAAAAATCTGGCCCAGTGCCGATTCAAATGTGTATTCGTAAAAACTGCCAAGGTAGGCAGACTTCAACAGCTTGGCGGACAGGCCTGAACCGCTGGCGGAAGCAACGCGCTGAATCTGCCATGCCTCGGGCCGCACAGCGACCTTGACGGCGCCTGCTGCCACCTGCTGGCGCGAGGTGATCTGCAGCGGCCCCAGTTGCACCCGGCCTGCCGCGTCAGCCACCGCCGGGAACAACATCGCCTCACCCATGAACCCCGCGACAAATTCACTCTGAGGGCGCTCGTACATGTCCTGCGGCGTGCCGCGTTGAGCGATGCCGCCGTCGTTCATCACGATGATTTGATCGCTGACCGCCAGTGCTTCGCTTTGATCGTGGGTGACGTAGGCGACGGTCAACTTCAAGCGCTGTTGCAGCCCCCTGATTTCTTCGCGCATCTCGCGGCGCAGGCGCGCATCAAGATTGCTCAAGGGTTCGTCAAACAGCAGCACGGCCGGCTCCAACACCAGCGCGCGTGCCAGCGCCACGCGCTGTTGCTGGCCACCAGAGAGTTCGCTGGGCAAACGTTCGTCAAAACCCACCAGGCCGACGTTTTTCAATGCCTCTGCTGCTCGGCTGCGCGCCGCGTCTTTGGCGATGCCCGACATCTTCAGGCCGTACATCACGTTTTCGACCACATTCATGTGCGGGAACAGCGCGTAGCTCTGGAACATCATGCTTACATTGCGATCAGCCGGCCCCAGGGTGGTGACGTCTTTTCCGTCCATGATGATCTGGCCGGAGGTGGGCGACTCCAGCCCCGCGATCATCCGCAACGTCGTGGTTTTGCCGCAACCGGAAGGGCCCAAAATGGTGGTGAGTGATCCTTGTTCGATCTCAAAGCTGATGCCTTTGACGGCCAAGGGCGCACGCGGGTCGGTGCCGTAGCGCTTGGAGATATTCCTGAATTCGACGCCGTGCTTCATGGGGAGTTACTCATGTTTCAATCTCAACGTACAAGGCTCAGTGGGCGGGCACCGGTGTGGCCAACGCGACTGATTTGCGCCGCCCCAGTTTGCGTTCACCTACCAGGAACTGGATCAATGCGATGGCCAGCGACATCAACAGAATCAATACCGTGCAATATGCCAGCGCCACGCCGTAGTCGCCATTGCCCACGCGACCGATGATGTAGGTGGTGGCCAATTCGTTTTCTGCCGTCACCAAAAAGATGACGGCGCTCACCGTGGTCATGGCGCGCACAAAGCTGTACACCAGCGCCGCGACCAGCGCTGGTTTGAGCAGTGGCAGCACCACGCGGAACAGCGTTTGTGCGGTCGAGGCACGCAGCATCAGAGAGGCTTCATCGAGAGACTTGTCCAATTGTTTGAACGCCGCTGTGCCCGCACGTACGCCGACGGGCAAATTGCGGAACATGAAGCACAGCACGATGATCAGCCCGGTGCCTGTCAGCTCGACAGGCGGCACATTGAACGCCAGGATGTAACTCACGCCCAGCACCGTGCCCGGAATGGCAAAAGCCAGCAAGGCCACAAACTCGAACAAGGCCCGGCCCCGAAACTCGGTGCGCGCCAGCAAGTACGCGATCAAGAGGCCCATTGCTGCCGTGATGGGCGCTGAAATGCCGGCCAATTTGAGCGTGGTGAACAAGGAGTTCCAAGCGGTGCCGGCCCACACCATGCCGAATTGGCCCCACTCGAGCGAAAAGGCTGTTTTGAAATGGTTCAGTGTCAAGGTGTAGTCACGGCCCCAGGTCTGCACAAAACCGCCGGCAAAGGCGAACAGGTAGACGATGACGGTGAACGCCAGCCAGGGGTAGACCACCGCATTCAAAGTGCGGCGCACACCATCAGGCAAAGCCATGGCAATGCCAGCGTCGCCTTTGCCACTCACGGTGGTGTAGTTTTGATTGCCCAAAAGCCCGCGCTGCAGCGCAAATACGGCCAGCGCGAACATGGTCAAAATCCACGCGAGCGACGCGGCCCGCCCCTGGTCGTATTGCGCGCCCACAATCGCAAAGAAAATATCGGTCGACAACACCGCGAACTGCCCACCCACCACCACCGGGTTGCCAAAGTCGGCAATGCTTTCAATAAAACCCACCAGAAATGCATTGGCCAGGCCGGGTTTGAGCAGCGGCAGGGTAATGGTGAAGAAGGTTTTTTTGCGGTCGGCGCGCAAGGTCTGTGCCGCTTCTTCCAGGCTGGGCGCAACACCCTGCACCACGCCCCGCATGATCATGAAGGCAATGGGTGTGAAAGCAAACAACTGCGCGATCCAGACGCCCAAAAGACCATAGAACCAGCGCGTGGGCGGGATGTCAAAAGCATATTCAAGAAACTGGTTGACCAAACCCGCGCGGCCAAATAGCAAAATCAATCCCAGGCCCACGACAAAAGGCGGCGTGATGATGGGCAAGAGTGCGATCACCCGCAGCGGCGTCTGGATGCGTGGCCCGGCGCTGCGCTCGGCCATCAGCGCCATCATCGTGCCCAACACCGTTGTGCCTGCCGCTGTGAGCAGCGCTAAAAACAAGGTGTTCCAGGCCACGCCGCAACGCACGCCGCCGCTCAGGCAATTGAGGCCCCACACCCTCTCGTTCCCGATGCGGCCGAAGATGGCTGTCAATGACCAGCGCCCGTCCTCGGTCAAAAACGCGCCATAAAGCGCTTTGCTCACCGGAAACGCGATGAACAAAACCAACATCACCGAACAGCCCAACACGGCAGCGGCGATGAAAAGATCGCCCTTGAAATACCCCTTGCGCGCCAGGCCAAACGCCGTCAACATGACCAGCGACAACAAGGCCACGAAGGCGCCGATGCCGATGCCAAACTGCGTCAGGGCCAGTTCACCCAATTGCGTGTTGAGAAAAGCAAAGGACCAGCCTTTGGAGCCGATCGCGAACGCGCTGAGCAGCAGCCCCAAAAAACCCACCAAGCCCCCAGTCAGCAGCCAATTGCCTTGCACTTTGCCCGGAGGCATTGATAGGCCTGCAGCAGCGATCACCAGCCCGATCAAGCCCAGAAGCAACCATTTGCGGTGATGCACCAAGGCCTGCACGATGCCGTTGGCCGTCTCGGGGCCACCCAGAATCTGAGGCAACACGCTGTACCAGGCGGTGTCTTGAATGGCGTACCAAGGCAAGGCAACATAGGCCAAAAGGCCAATCACCAGCCATAGGCGCAGTGCCCGGTTGGGGGTATTACGCATTCAGAAATTGACGGTTGTTTTCGCGCCGGGCCGTCCCAAGCGCTCTCGAAAGGCGGCGAAGCCAAAATGCGGCCCCACGCCAAGCGAAGCGCAGGTTGGCTGCGCGGGGCAGGGAGCTACACGAAGTGGATGACCGTGGGGGCAACATCTCACCTCGGCAGCGAGTTGACGTCTTTCTCCCACTTCGCGATCAGGCGGCGCCGCTCGGTGGAAGCACCATACTTGGCGTAGTCGTAGTTGATGAACTTGATCTTCTTGAAGTCTGGGATGCGGGGATCGTTTTTGGCATTTTTGTTGCTGGGCAACTGAAATTGTTTGGCGGCCACGGCCATTTCCTGCGCGGCGGGCGTGAGCGCCCATTCGTAAAACTTCTTGGCGGCTTCCAGATTGCGCGAGCCTTTGATGATGCTCAAGGAGCCAATTTCTGCGCCCGTGCCGTCGGCGGGGGTGATGGTCTCGATTGGGAAACCGCCCATTTTCTCGCCCACACCGTCGTGCACAAAACTGATGGATACGGTGGTTTCGCCACGCGCGGCGGATTTGATCGGGCCCGTGCCGCTGCGGGTGTATTGACTCACGTTTTTGTGCAGCTGTTTCATGTAGTCAAAGGCCTTGTCTTCTCCCATGAGTTGCACCAGCGTGGCGACCATGGTGTAAGCAGTGCCGCTAGAGGCTGGGTTGGCCACTTGAATCTCGCCCTTGAACGCAGGGATGAGCAGGTCAGCCCAGGTTTTGGGAGCTGCGAGCTTCTTTTTGGCCAAGAGTTCGGTGTTGTAACCAAATCCGAGCGGCCCCGAGTAGATGCCTACAGTTTTATAGCCTGACTGCTGCGCCTGCTGCTGCGCCCACGGGTGAAGCTGCGCCAACAGGGGTGATTTGTATTCCAGCGACAAACCCTGCTCCGCCGCTTGCAAATGCGGGTCGCCCGTGCCACCAAACCAAATGTCGGTTTTGGGATTGTCTTTTTCTGCAATCAATTGCGCCAGCGCTTCGCCCGACCCTTTCATCGAAATATTGACTTTGGTGCCCGTGGTTTTGCCATAGACCGTGCCAATCATGTTGCACCACTCGGCCTGCACCGAGCAGATGACGTTGACTTGGCCTTCTGCCGACGCGCCTAAGGACAGCGTTGCCAGTGCGAGTGATAAAACCAGCTTTTTCATGAAAACTCCAAAAAATACAGTAACTTGATTACGGAGGCAGTTTAATCAATTTTGCCCAAATTTTTTATAGGGATTACGCCAATTTTGACAATACTTGAACCATTCAACGAACCTCATTTTGAATATTCATGAAACTAAGTTACATTAATTGCTCAGGCTTCCACTTCACTTGATACATCTATGAGCTTCGACCTCGTTCTCTTCGGCGGCACCGGCGACCTGGCTTGGCGCAAGCTGATGCCGGCGCTGTTCCAAGCCTTTCGCCATGGCACCCTGCCCGAGGGTGGCCGCATCATTGGCGTGGGCCGCGAGGCCTTGAGCGCTGACGCCTACCGGGCCCGCATCAAGGCGCGTTTTGACGCAGTAGACCTCGACAAACGCCCCAGCGCAGAAGAGTTCACTCGGTTTGCTGCATTGCTCGATTTTGTGCGCATGGATTTGTCCAAGCCCGACGACTACGCGCAACTTGCGGCCCTGCTGAAAGCGCGCCAGTCAGACACCGTGGTGATGTACGTCGCCACGGCGCCCGCCCTGTTCACCACCGTCTGTGAGCAGTTGGGCGCTGCGGGCCTGAACACACCGAATATCCGCGTGGTGCTGGAGAAACCGCTGGGCCATGACCTCGCGTCGAACCGCGCCATCAATCAAACCGTGCGCTCCCTCTTTAGCGAGAAGCAAATCTTCCGGATTGACCATTACCTGGGCAAACCGGCGGTGCAAAACCTGTTTGCCCTGCGGTTTGGCAACGCGCTGTTCGAGCCTCTGTGGCGGCGCGAACACATTGCCAACATCCAGATCACCATTGCCGAAGAGCTGGGCGTCGAGAAACGCGGCGCCTTTTATGAAAACACCGGGGCCTTGCGCGACATGGTGCAAAACCACGCCCTGCAACTGCTGTGTGCGATTGCGATGGAGCCACCGATCAACTCCCACGCCGATGCCATTCGCGATGAAAAACTCAAGGTGCTGCGTTCGCTCAAACCGTGGACGGCCGAGTCATTGAAGCAGGACGTGATTCGCGGCCAATATGCTGGCGGCACGGTGGGTGGCGCCGCAGTGGGCGCCTACCGCAGTGAAGAAGGTGTAGCCCCAGGAAGCAATACCGAAACGTTTGTGGCGCTGCGCACCGAGATATCGAACTGGCGCTGGGCCGGTGTGCCCTTCTACATCCGCACTGGCAAACGTCTGGCTGGGGGTGAGGCGCATATCGAGGTGAACTTCCGGCCCACGCCGCATGCGATCTTCAATTCCCCCGGCAAGGTCGGCAATTCACTGGTCATCAACCTGCAACCCAAAGACGGGCTGGAGCTGCACCTGCTGGCCCAAGGCCAAGACAACCGGCGCAACTCCAACGCGCTGGCGCCGGTGCAGCTCGACCTCGACTTTGACAAACGCTTCGGCGCCAACCGCGTAGGGGCCTACGAGCGCCTGCTCCTGGATGTGATTGACGGCCGCTTGAACCTGTTTGTGCGCAGCGACGAGCAGGAAGAAGCCTGGCGCTGGGTCGAACCGATACTGGAACATTGGGCCGCCGATGCGCAGGGCCCACGGCTCTACAACTCCGGCACCTGGGGGCCAAGCGCCGCCAGCGCGATGATCGCCAGAGACGGGTATTGCTGGTCGGAAGAAGCTTGACCATGCTGGATCGCATACGCGCATCGCTCACATCTTTGGCCCCCGCCGAGCAGCGCGTGGGCAAGCTGGTGCTGGCTGACCCTCGGGCATTTACCAGCCTGCCGGTGAGCGAGCTGGCAGACCGCTCGCACGTCAGCAAACCCACCGTCGTGCGGTTTTGCCGCAGCATGGGTTACGACGGGCTGACCGACTTCAAACGCAAGCTGGCGGGCACAGTGAGCGAAGGTGTGCCCTTCATCCACCGCAGCGTCGATGTGGACGACAAAACCGGCGACGTGTTGGTGAAAGTCATCGACAACACGGTCGCCGCCTTCCTCAAATACCGCAACGACGCCAGCACCAAGGCGATTGAAAAAGCCATCGATGCGATTTTGGACAGCTACCGCAAGGGCCGCCGCGTGGAATTTTTCGGCGTTGGCAATTCCGGCATCGTGGCTCAGGACGCGCAGCACAAATTCTTCCGCCTGGGCGTGAATGCCATCGCCTATAGCGACGGCCACATGCAGGTGATGAGCGCGTCGATCCTGGGGCCTGGCGACTGTGTCGTGGTGATCTCCAACTCGGGCCGCACCCGCGACTTGATGGACGCCTGCGACATCGCCCGCAAAAACGGTGCCACCACCATGACCATCACCGCCAGCGGCTCGCCCCTGGCTTCCAGCGGGCACATCCACCTGGCGGCCGACCACCCCGAAGGTTTTGACCGCTACAGCCCGATGGTCTCGCGCCTCTTGCACTTGATGATCATCGACATCCTGGCCACCAACGTGGCGCTGCGCATCGGCAGCGAGACCTTGCAACCACTCTTGCAGGAGATGAAAGTCAACCTGCGCAGCAAGCGCTACGCTTGAGGGTGTTGATTTTTTGATTGCTGAAATGCTATTATATTAATAGCTATTAACTCAATAAACACGTGGCCTGTATGTTGATTTTGTATTTATTTTTGTTTTGAACGTGTTTTATTGACAATTGTTAACATGGGTATTAACAAAAAACCTTGCCGGAATCCGCTTGGAACAGGCGCTTCCAGAGCCCGCCACCCGCCACTCAACGCGCCTGGCCCGGCCCCTCATTCGACACCCCACTGGCCACATGGCCCGAAGGCACGTGGCGCGCGGCAGATTCAATGTGGCCAGTCTGGTCGTCAAAGAAGAAGTCAGGCTCAAATTCACGCAAAAACTCACCCTTGGCCAGGCCCCCCAAAAACATGGCTTCATCCACCTCGATGTTCCAGTCCATCAGCGTGCGGATGGCGCGCTCATGCGCCGGGGCACTGCGTGCCGTCACCAGCGCCGTGCGGATGCGCATGAGGGGTGTGCCTTCCTGCTGCAAACGCTGCAGAGCGCTGAGCAGCGGCTTGAAGGGGCCGGCCAAAAGCGGCTGCGTGGCCTTTTCAGATTCGTGTTGATGGAAGGCGCTGAGGCCCTGCGCCTGGTAGACGCGCTCGGCTTCATCGCTGAACAGGACCGCATCGCCATCAAACGCGATGCGCACTTCATTCGGGTGCGCTTCACTCGCATGCGCTGAATGCGGGTAGACCTGCGCTGCCGGCACGCCTGCGCCCAGCGCCGCGCGCACATCGCTCAAATGCGCTGAGAGAAACAGGTTGGCATGCAGCGGCTTCAGATAACGCCACGGCGGTTGCCCGCGTGTGAAACTGCCGCGCTCGATCTTTAGCCCGTAATGTTTGGCCGAGCGGAACACCCGCATGCCGCTGACCGGGTCGTTGCGCGAGAGGATCACCACTTCCACCCGCTGCGCCGTGTCGTCGTTGAAAGCCAGCAGTTTCTTGACCAACGAGAACGCCACGCCCGCTGGCGCCGGTTGCTCCAGGCGATCCAGTTGCAGGTTCATGTAGGCGCGGTCTTTGTGCGGCCCCTCGCCGTGTTCGAAAACTTCATTCTCTTCTTCAAAATCAAACAAGGCGCGGCTTGAAATCGCCACCACCAGCTTTCCGTCAAGCGTTGCAGGCATATCGTTATTGGCCGCCGCCGCGCAGGGCCGTCCCAAGCAAGGCACGCCCCCTCGGGGGGCAGCGCAGTACACGCAGTGACAAGCGTGGGGGCATAGCATTGCGCAGGGCCGTCCCAAGCAAGGCACGCCCCACGCCAAGCGAAGCGCAGGATCGCTGCGCGGGGCAGCGCAGTACACGCAGTGACAAGCGTGGGGGCATCATCTGACTAACTGGTTCAGTTGGATGATCGGCAGCAACACCGCCAGCACGATCAGCATCACCACCAGGCCCATCAGCACGATCAGCAAAGGCTCGGCAATCGTAGCCAGGCGGATCGAGCGGCGCTGCACCTCCTGGCTCAGTTGGCGCGCCGCGCGGTCCAGCATCAGCGGCAACTGGCCGGTTTGTTCGCCCAGGCGTGCGAACATGCCCAAAATGCCGGGGAAACGTTTCTTCTGCGCCAGCGCCGAAGCCAGCGGAGCGCCTTCGCGCACCAGCACCATGATTTGCGCAGCGTCGCTCTGTAGCGCCCGGTTGGCCAGCGTATCGGTGGCGGCCTGCAAAGCGCGCAGGATCGGCACACCCGCGCCGGTCAGGGTGGCCAGCGTACCTGCAAAACGCGCGGTGTTGTAGCCCAGGCTTAGGCGACCCAACACCGGCAGGCCGAGCCAGGCCGCGTCAATCCGCTCGCGCAAGGCCTCGTTTTTATTCGCCGCCACGGCGAGGAATGCCAAGAGCGGCAGCATCACCAGCGCCAGCCAACCGTAGTTGCGCACAAAATTGCCCAGCGCCAGCATGATGACCGTCAAGAGCGGCAAAGCGCGTTTGCTGCCGGCAAACACGTTGGCCACCTGTGGCACTACGTAGCCCAGCAAGAACGCGACGATCACAATCGCCACCAAGGTCACGATGGCCGGGTACAAAGCCGCGCCCAGAAGTTTGGCCCGCATCGCCTGCTGCTCTTCCATGTCATCGGCCAGGCGCTCCAGCACCTGCCCGAGGTGGCCGCTTTGCTCGCCCGCGCCGATGACGGCCACGTAGACCTCGGAGAATTCACGCGGGTGCTGCGCGAGCGCCTTGGCAAAAGGGGTGCCGCCATTCACCTCTGCGCGCAGGGCGCCGACCAGATTGCGCTGCGCCTCCACTTCAGCCTCTTCGGAAAGCGAGGCCAGCGCGCGTTCCAGCGGCAAGCCGGAAGACACCAAGCCGGCGAGCTGGCGTGTCCAGATGGCGATGTCGGTGCTGTTGAACACGCGTTTTGCAAACCAACCCTGGCCCGCGCCAGCCGCGCCGTTTGTGTTGCCGCCTGCCGAACCATCGGCGGATACGCCCGCACCCAAGACACCCACCATGGCCACCTGCAAAGGCGCCAAGGCCTGCGCCCGAAGTTGTGAGCGGGCCGCGCGCGCGGAATCCGCCTGCAAGACGCCCTTTTGGGTGCGCCCATCGGCACTCAGGGCTTCAAAGGAATACGCTGGCATGGCCGCCCCACCTAGCGTGCCGGCTCGGCGGAGGCGGCGCGGTGTTTGCGCCGCACATCCAGATGCCAGGCCAGAAAGGGCAGGATCAACATCGAACCCGGCACCACCCAAACCAAAAGATAAGGGCTGACGCTGGACATCGAGCGCACCATGCCCAACAGCGCTTCACGCTCTGCGGGTGTCCATTTGCCGCCGTTGCGCTGTTTCATCAAGAGCGGAATCGCGCCCTTGAGGTTGCCGAGTTCGCCACGGATGCGCAGCTTCTCGCGCTGGGTGCCTGCCAACATGGAAGAAAACCAAACCGGTGTGCGATGGTTCATTTTGGCTTGAAAGGCCTGTGTGCGCAGGCCGTCAAAAGCCGGGGCCGCACCGGTCGGCTCCATGGGGGCCGCATGGCTTTTCCCCGGGCTGCTGCCGTTTCGCGCAGCCGCCTGCACGGGGCTCTGCGAACCTGCGCGTGGAGACTTTTTCAAGGAGGGGAAAACCACTTTCATGATGTGACCATTATCGGTTCGATTGCGCGGGCCTTGCGGGGCATCCGGCATCCTCCTTGGCCACACGGGTAGATCCAGGGACAAAGCATTTGTGCTACTATATTAATAGCTATAACTGTATATTTCACGTGGCCCAGAAGCCAGTTTTATTAAAATTTTTCGTTTTGGAGCGAAAAAACACCGTTTGTTAACATGGGTATTAACAACAAATCGGTCAATTGTCGCGCGTCACCCGCAGCAGTTCTTCACGCGAGGTCACACCGCTTTGCACCAGGCGCTCGCCATCCTGGCGCATCAAGACCATGCCAGCTTCCAGCGCGGCGCTGCGTATGTCGGCCTCGGAAGCTTTTTGGTGGATCTGCGCGCGGATCGCGTCGTTTGTCAGCAGCAACTCAAACACGCCGGTGCGGCCCTGGTAACCGGTGTGTGCGCAGGCGGCGCAACCCACCCCTTGACAGCTTACGCAGACTTTGCGCACCAGGCGCTGCGCCAACACACCCAGGAGCGACGAGCTGAGCAAAAACGGCTCGATGCCCATGTCGGTGAGCCGTGTCACAGCGCTGGCGGCGTCGTTGGTGTGCAGGGTGGCCAGCACCAAATGGCCGGTGAGCGAGGCCTGGATGGCGATTTGCGCGGTCTCGAAATCGCGGATCTCGCCGATCATGATCACGTCAGGGTCTTGCCGCAGGATCGCCCTGAGCGCCTTGGCGAAGCTGAGGTCGATCTTCGGGTTGACTTGTGTCTGGCCGATGCCCGAGAGTTCGTATTCAATCGGGTCTTCCACCGTCATGATGTTGCTGCGCGCGGCGTCCAGGCGCGACAGTGCGGCGTAGAGCGTGGTGGTTTTGCCGGAACCTGTGGGGCCCGTCACCAGGATGATGCCGTGTGGCTGGGCGATCAGCGTTTGCATTTTGGCCAGCACATCGCCTTGCATGCCCACCGCTTCCAGATTGAGTTTGCTCTCGCTTTTGTCCAACAGGCGCAGCACCGCGCGTTCACCGTGCGCGCCAGGCAAGGTGCTCACCCGCACATCGACCGCGCGGGTGCCGATGCGCAGGCTGATGCGGCCATCCTGCGGCAGGCGTTTCTCGGAAATATCCAGCTCGGCCATGATTTTCAGGCGCGAAATCAGCGCCGCATGCAGGGCGCGGTTGGGCTGCACCACTTCGCGCAGGCTGCCATCGACACGGAAACGCACGCTGGAGTGGCGCTCGTAGGGCTCGATGTGGATGTCGCTGGCGCCGTCACGCGCAGCCTGCGTGAGCAAGGCGTTGAGCATGCGGATGATGGGCGCGTCGTCGGCGGTTTCCAGCAGGTCTTCGATGGCCGGCAGGTCTTGCATCATGCGTGTCAAATCAGCGTCGCTCTCGACCTCGCTGACCACCGTGGCGGCGCTGGATTCGCCCTGCGCGTAGGCGGCGCTGATACGCTGGATCAGCGCCTGCGCCTCGTGCATTTCAATGTGTTGCGGCGCGTGTTTGCGCCCCACCTCACTGATGCCGGCGAGGCCCGATCGGGCATGCAAACACAGGGTGCGTTCGCCGCCTGTCTCCTCCAGCAGCAACTGGTGGGTGCGCGCGAAGGCGTAGGGCAGCGGATAACGCGTCTGGGCAGCCATACGTCAGCGGGACGTCTGCAAACGGCGTGGCGTCATTTCTTGACAGCAGGCGCGGTGCCGGCGGGGCGTGGCAAAAACTCCGGCAGTACCGGCGCCTCGTTCACCGGCACAGCCACGCTGGGCACGGGCTGCGCGTCTTGCTGGCGCGTGCGCATGAGGTCATACCGCTCCATGGTCAGGGCATCGGTGCTGCTGGCGTCGCGCACCACCACGGGCCGCAGGAAGACCATCAGGTTGGTTTTGCGGCGGCTTCGGGTTTCGCTTTTGAAGAGCGCGCCGAAAAACGGGATGTCGCCCAGGCCCGGCACCTTCTCCTGGTTGCCCGCGTATTCGTCTTGCAGCAAACCGCCCAAAACGACGATGGAGCCGTCATTCACCAACACGTTGGTGTCGATGGAACGTTTGTTGGTGGTCGGGCCATTGGCCGCATTCAGGGTGGAGGCCTGCACCGTCGAAACCTCTTGCGAGATCGTGAGGCGCACCGTGCCGTTTTCGCTGATTTGCGGTTTGACCTTGAGCGTCAGGCCCACATCTTTGCGTTCAATGGTCTGAAAGGGGTTGACCGTGTTGCCGTTGGAATTGGCCCCGGAATTGGTGTATTGCCCGGTGACGAAAGGCACGTTTTGGCCGATCACGATCTTCGCCTCTTCGTTGTCCAGCGTGAGGATGTTGGGCGTCGAGAGGATGTTGCCGTCACCATTGCTTTGCAAATAGCGCGCGAGGAAACCCAACACGTAGATGCCGTTGATGCGGTTGGCCACACCCACATTCAGGCCGGTGCTGGGCGGCGTCTGCCCGCCGCCTGTCGCGAGCGAAATGATGTTGGCGCCGCCAATCGTGAAGTTGGTGCCCAACACGCCGACATTGGTGTCACCGTTTTGCCCCAAGGCGCCTTGCCACTGGATGCCGAACTCAGCCGCCTTGTCGGCGTTCACCTCGGCGATCAGGCTCTCCACATAAACCTGCGCGCGGCGGATATCCAGCCGGTCAATCACTGCGCGGATCTGGCGGTATTGCGGCTCGGGGGCGGTGATGATCAAAGAGTTGGTCGCGGGATCCGCCTGGATTTGCCCGCCAGTGGAAGGCTGCGAAGAGGCCTGGCTGCCCGGCAAACCGGCCACGCCGGGGTTGGCGGTGGCCGCAGTGGCGGGCCGGGCTTCTCCGGCCAACGCCGCCCGTAGCGTCACCGCAATTTTGGTGGCCTCGGCGTTTTTCAAATACACCACATGGATGTTGCCAGCGTCGCCGCCCGCGCCTTGGTTGGTCGGCTGGTCAAGTTTCTCCACCAGCGATTTGACCAAGGCCACCCGCGCCGGGTTCGCAGCCCGCAGGATCAACGCGTTGGAGCGCGGCTCAGCGATCAGCGTGGTGCGAAAGGAGGCGTCTGCCGCCTGCCCCGCCACAGCGCCTGCGGCACCTGAGGGCGCTTCGATCAAGCGCAGAACGAGCGGCGCGAGATCGGAGGCAATGGCGTGTTTGAGCGGGATGATGTCAACATCCGTCGCGTTGGATACATCCATCGCCGCGATGATGCGCGCCAGGCGACGCAGGTTGTCGGCGTAGTCGGTGATCACCAGCGAGTTGTTGCCGGGGTTGACGTTGATGGTGTTGTTGGGGCTGATCAGGGGCCGCAGCACCGCCACCAGGTTGTTGGCGAACTCAAAATTAAGGCGGAAGATTTGCGTGACGATCTGGTTGCCCACCGCGCTGCCCGGCGCATCGCCGACCGACACGCCATCGCCTTGCAGCTTGGCATCGGCCTCAGGCACCACCTTGTCAAGCCCCGCCGATTGCACCACCGCAAAACCTTGCAGGCGCAAGGTCGCCAAAAAGAGGTTGTAGGCCCGTGCAGACGAGACGGGCTGGTCGGTGGTCAAGGTGATGACGCCTTTGACGCGCGGATCCACAACGACGCTGCGGCCCGTGATGGCAGCCATGGTGCGCGCCACCGCCTCGATCTCGGCACCGACAAAATTCAGCGTGACCGGCTCGCCCCGGCGCAAGGCGCTGCCGACAGCCACCGTGGCGGCAGAGCCCGGTGGCACGGGCGTGGCATAGGCGGGCTGCGCTGTGGCCGGATTGGCCTGAAGCTGGGCCGCAGGCGGCGGCATTTGCGGCATCGGTGGCGGCTGGATCATCACCGGTTGCGCCCATGAATTGGACTCAAAGCCGAATGCTCCCAATGCAAATAGAGCGCAAGCAGCTACTGAAAAAATAGCATCTGCCAAACGCCTTCGGGCTCTTCGGTATGTGAGATTCATGCGGTTCAACCCACCTTGATGATGGAACGCGCACCGTCGCGCCGTCCAATGATGTTCAACAAATTCGACAAAGCATCCAACCGGTCCGGCGCAGCGCTGGCCACGCCGTCAAAACGCAAACGGCCCCCCACCCATTGGCCCGCACCGCTCAGTTGCAAGCTGCCTTGCAGCGTCTGCAGCTTCAGCGACACCAGCGTACCGCCGTCAAGCGTTAAGCGGTAACTGCCCATCGGGTTGAGCGTGGTCAAGCGCGACGCCAACTCCTGAGCGTCAACCTGCAGCGTGCCTGTGAGCGTCGCGCGTCCTTCGGCCCATTCTACTGACAGCCCTTTGCTCATCAGCGCGAGATTGCCCTCGGCTGCAATCGTGTTCCAGGGTGTGCCCAAGCCTGCGAGCAGCACCGCAGGCCAGTTCGACTGATGGCCTTGCACCTGAATCTGAGCGCCACCCATTGTGAACTTGGCGGCCATTTGCAGTGCCTGCGTCATGCAACAAGGTGCTACAGCCTGAACAGACAAACCCCGCCAATCGGGCCGCAGGCGCCAAGTCAACCGCCCCGGCAAGGCCACGTTGCCCTGGCTTCCCACGCCGCCTGTCAACACCAACTGGCTGGAGCCGTTCCACACCGATCCGCGTGCATCTGGCAGGCTGACGTGGCCCGCGCTGGCTTGTTCGATCCAGGCCGCCAACCAGCGCGCTGGGGCAAACAGCGCCAGGGCCATCACACCGCCAAAGACCACGCCCCAAATCGCCCAGGTGCGCGAAGACGGCTTGGATTTTCTGGGCGGATAGGTGGCCATGGGTCGGCTTTTTTTTGGACGGGCAGCTCAACGCTGGGGAAGGTTCAAGACCACGCTGCCGTCCCAGCGGTCAGCGGCGTCGGCGCCAACTGGCTTGGCCAAATGCACCTCAGCGGGCAATAAACGCGCATTGGCGCGCAGATCGACCAGCCAGCCTGCCAGCGCGGCAGATGGCACCGCCCGCAGCGTCACGGTGGCGCGTTCGCCTGCAAACTGCACGGTGGCCGACGCGCCAAAAGAAGGTTTCAGCGAGGCCTCGAGCGCGCGCCGCGCATCATCGGCGCCCCCACGCACCTGCGCCTGCAGCGACACCGCCTGCGCCTTCAAGGCCAGCATGCGCTGCAATTGCGCATCCAGCGCCTGATGTTGTGCATCCGCGTGGCTCAAGGTCGCCACCGCTGGCGCTAGCGCCAGCCACCACACGAGTGCGATGCCCACCACACAGGCCGCCAGCGCAACCAGGCGACGCTCGCGCACGGCCAGGTTGAGCCACCACGCCTTCAAGTTGCTGATCAGGTTCATGGGGCAGCCAGCGGCGACAACACGAGGCTGGCCCCTTCCATGCGCAAGGCGACTTGCCGCGCGCGGGCGCGCTCTGTCGCTGCCGCTATGTCGGTCGGCGAGAGGCTCAGGCCTTTGACGCGCAATTCATTGGCCGAATAGTCAATCGCCGTAGGTGCCATGCCCGCAGGCATCGATTGCGCCAAGGTCTCCAGCAGCAGCTCAAAATCGCCGCTTGATGCCGCTCCCGTGGCGACACGCAGGAGCTGCACTTCACGACTCATTTGAACCGGCGCATCGACCACCACTTTCACGCCGGGAAAGGTGCTGGTCAGCACCTGCTGCACGGCCTGGCGCTTGGCTTGCAGGCTGTCGCGTTGCGCCCAGGCCCAGGCGTTCAAACCCACCAAATGGGTGATGACCAGCGCCACGCTGGCCCAGCGCGCGGCGCGCCATTGAGGGGCCCGCAGGAAGTTTTCAAAAAGGCCGGACAAACGCCGCCAGCGCCTCCGCCCGCCTGAACTGACCAGGTCAAACTGCGCCAAATCCCACCCTGACGCCGCCGCCGCCAGCCAACGCTGCGAGCGGCTTTGCAAACCGGCAGCGCGGGCAAAGTGCCGCTCTGCGAGTGCGGCAACGGCAGGCTCGGCCACCACCGGCGCGTCGACAGGCCAATGCGCCATCGCCACGGTCGCCGCTGTCAGCGGCAAAACCACCAGACCAACGCGACCAGTCACCGCGCCCGCCAACTCAGGCACGTCGGTGGATTTGGCGTACACCACCAGCGGCGCAGCTTCCGGCCCAATGACATGGAGAGCGGTTTGACCGCGCTCGACGTTTGAAAGGACGCCTGCGCTGGGCGCAAATTCGGGCACGATGCGGGTGGCCGGCTTGTGTTGTTGTTCAAGCGCCTGCATCCAGGCGCGCAGCCAGGCCCGGTTGCAGGCCGCCACCCAGGTCGGCGCAGCATCGCGTGCATCCGGTGCGAGGGCGAAATGCAGATCGGCGGCTTCGTCCAGCAGGTGCTCCTCAAGCAGGCCTTCCAGCGCCGCACGCAGCCGGGGCGTCGAACGGTCGGCCCCTGCACTGCGCCCCACCAGGCCGCGCGGCAATTGCACTTGGTGCCACGAAAGCGCCTGCACCGGCACCACTGCAAGCACTTCAAAACCGCTGGCCGCCGGCAACAATGCCAGTGCCGCGCTGGAATGCGCCCCTTCGCTGCGGCCATCGGGCGAGATCAGGTAATCGACCTGGCTGGTCTGGGTGGTGGCCTGGGGAAGCTCCGTGGGCAGGTAAATGATCAACGTGGGCATGGCGCGGTCATTGTAGAGACGCTCTGGCGGGCGACGCCCGTGCCGCAGGCGCGCCTGCCGTGCGCTCGCGCCACAGCACTTTCACGTCCAAGCCGTCGCGCACCACCAACGAGTGTTCATAAACACTCACGTCGTCCAGCCGGAGTTTGCCGCGCACTTCGAAGTACCGCGACGACACGCTGTGGCGCTCCTGCACGATTTGACCCGGCACATCGCCCAGCATCCGCGCCGCTTCCGACAATGTCTTGAAGTGGGCCGAGGCACGTGCCGTCACCAGCCGGCGCGCCAGCGCCATGTCGGGCTCGTCGATGCTGGCAAAAATCACCTCCGCCGGGGCGGTATTCAGATTCACGGGGGTGGACTGCGGCAAGATCGTGATGAACGGCGCCAACTGCGCCACCGACCTCTCAGACAGACCCAGCCACACCAGTTGGTTGACCCGCTGCGGCATCAGCGGCGCCTGCGCCGCCGAACGGTTCTCCAAGCTGGCATCCAGGGCAAAACGCAGGTTTTCTGCGAGTCGGGGCAGTTCCGCTTCAGGCAGGCCGAGCAACTCGAACAAACGCCCAAACTGGCGCAGCGCCACCGGCGACACGACGCCGTTGTCAACCAGATTGCGCACGTTCAGGCGTGATTGCATGTCCACAATCTGCCCGGAAATGAAGGCCTGCTGCACGTCGTCGGGCCGGTCGGTAGCGTTGTTGTCTGCGGCAAAAAAAGTTGCCATCCGTGCCTCTTCGAGCGGCACCGCCCAGGGCTCTGCCAGATGGTCCGCGCCGCCCGAGCGCGCGTCTTCCCGCAGAATCAGCCGTGCCCAGTCCAGCGCGCCCACCAGAATCCAGCCCGACTGCACCCGCGCGCGCTGCGCTACCTCCACTTCGGTGCTGCGCCACTGCTGCCATAAAGCCGCCGCCGCCAGAGTGGCCACCAGGGTCACGGTGAGCATGGCCGTCAATATCGCCGCGCCCGCCTGCGAGGCGCACAACACCGGCGGTTGGCGTGAACCCAGCGGTCGGCCTAAGCCAATCCAGCGGCTCATGACTTGCCGCCTCCCAACGTCGGTTGCATCCAGTCGCGTGTCAGGCTGCCACTGATCGCCTGGCCCTCGGGGAGGGTCAACACCAGGCGCACACCCTGCGGCACGGAGGTGTCAATGCCGGTTTGCGCAGGCAGCGCGGCCACCGCAGCGGCCACGTTGGCGGCAATGCTGCCTGCGCTGGGCGGTGTACTTCCCGAGGTATTGGCGCCTGCCCCCGTAGCGGAGTTGCCGGCCGCTGACAAAGGGTTAGTCCACGCGTCGCTGCGAAAAAAGAAGATTTGCCATTGCGCCAGCGGCACCACCCGCACTTCGCGCGCTTTGAGGTCGTCACCGGGGTTTTGCGCCCACTGCGCCGCCTGCGCCCACGCTGTTTGCACTTCACCACGCGTTTGCAGCGGTGGTGATTGCCAACGCAGCCATTGCGGGCCGCCCTCCCCATCGCGGCGCGACCAGGCCACCACCATCACCGCCTCGGCAGGCCCGCGCCCGGCGGCTGAGGCACTGGCCCGGCGGGTCAGGCGCAGCGCCCGCCCGTCCCAGTCCAGCGCTTGCAGGGTCGGCAGCACCTGAAGCGCGTCCAGGTCAGCGCCCCATTGCGCCAAGCCCGCTTGCAGGGCCAGACCCTCGTCGGCGCGCTGCTGCAAGCGCGTCTGGGTGTGCGACATCGCATCCAAGCCGCGCCAACTCAACACCGCCATCAAGGCCATGATGCTGATCGCCACCAATAGTTCGATCAAAGTGAAACCCCCGCAGCGTGGGCCAGCTGCGCCCATCGCAGCGTTTACGCGATACGTTTTGGATGCGGTCGGCAGTGGCTGCATCAATACTGCCCCACCACGGTGGACAATTTGAGAATCGGCCACTCGCCTCGCAGCACCTGGGCATCGACGCGACGGAAATTAGGATTCGGCGTGGGGCGCACTTTCAGATCCACCGCCAGGCTTTGCCCGCCTTGTTCGCAGGTGATGCGTGTATCGCCAATGCCCGGCATTTGGCGCAACAGGCGCACCTTGACCAGTTCGTTTTCAGCGCAGAGGTGGGCCAGCAAGGCATCGGATTGGCGCTCGGCATTGCGCGTCAGGGCCAAAGTCGCCTCGACACCGGCAGTCAGGGCAATCGCCACAATGGCCAGCGCCACCAGCACTTCGACCAGTGTGAAGCCCAACTGCCGCCGGCCAGGGCGACCCAACTTCATGGCGCGCTCATGGCACACGCGCCCCAGCGGCATCCGCCGATTGAACAGCCTGAACAAAATAAGGCCGCACGCCGTCGGTTTTGACTTCCAGCGTCCGCGCGCCGTCAATCACGCTGACCAGGCGCACCCCCTGCGGCCACGTGATCGGCTCCGGGCCCAGCACCAATTCGCTGGGCACTGCCGCCCCGACGCCCTTGGCCAGCCAGCCCTCGGCCAGCGCACCTGCAGCCAAGCCGTCAAAGATGAAGCCGGTTTCGGTGCTGCGCCACACCACGGGCACGCCGCTGGCCTGGGAACGCGCCCGCGCCGACTCCAACAGCGCTGCCAGCCGCACCGCCTCGCGTTCCAACTGGCTTTGAGCCGAATCCCGCAGCGCAAAACTCACCCCCGCCGTCGCCACCGCGATGATGGCAAGCACCAGCAACAGTTCCAACAAAGTGAAACCACGTGCCCGAATTGGCGATTTGGACCTCACGCCGTCAGCGACTGTGGGGGCCAGCACCTTGGGGGCAGGTTTTTTCGAAGGGCCGCTCCCAAGCAAAAATGCGGCCCCCTCGGGGGGCAGGAAGCCACACGCAGTGGGCGACCGTGGGGGCAAGTTTTTGCGCCGGGCCGCTCCCGAGAAAAAATGCGGCCCCCCCGGGGGGCAGGAGGCCACACGCAGTGGGCGACCGTGGGGGCAAGTTTTTGCGCCGGGCCGCTCCCAAGCAAAAATGCTGCCCCCTCGGGGGGCAAGAAGCCACACGCAGTGGGCGACCGTGGGGGCAAGTTCACCAACTGCCAACATCCGCATTTTTGCCCTCGCCCCCAGCCTGGCCATCGGCACCAAAAGACATCACGTCGATATCGCCTTTGATGCCAGGGTTCAGGTACTGGTACGGCCGGCCCCACGGGTCGTTGGGCAATTTTTCGAGGTAGGGCTTCCAGTTGCCAGGCATCGGGCCATTGGTCGGTTTGGCCACCAGCGCCTGCAAGCCCTGCTCGGCGGTGGGGAAGCGCTGGTTATCGAGCTTGTAGAGCTTCAAGGCCTGCATCAGGTTGGAGACGTCGGTTTTGGCCGCCGTGGCACGGGCGTCATCGGCACGATCCAGCACGTTGGGCACGATCAGCGCGGCCAACACGCCGATGATCACCAGCACCACCATCAACTCGATCAGGGTAAAGGCCCGCTGCACGCGCAGGCGCGCCGTGGCAGGCAGCCGCTTGGCAAACAAGGTGGGCGTAGTGGGCGTGCCGACCTGACTTGGCGCTGCAAGGCGTCGTTCCTGGGTTCCCTGGTGCATGTCTGAAATCGCTTCGGTTGGTTGGCAATGTCGGCTCGCCCCGGAAAAGCCTCTCCGTGGCACGTCCGTCCATCATAATCGCCGGATGCGAAATGACACGCAAAGTCTGTGGTGGCCGCGTCTGGCGGCATTTGGCCTGTCGGCCCTGGCGGCGGGCTCGGCGGTTTTTTGGGTTTTGAAATGGCCCGCCAGCCAGCCAGCGACCAGTTTGCAGTCCGCTGCCAGCCCCATCAGCCAAGGCGCGGACCGTGACGTCATCGCCCGTGCTCTGGGCGCCAACGCGGCGACACCTGGCGCTTCCAGTTCGTCGGTCGCGCGAGCTGCCCCCGCCGTGGTCGACGCCAGCAGCCGCATGGCCTTGGTGGGTGTGGTGGCAAACGCCAAAAACGGCGGCTCGGCGCTGATTTCGATTGACGGCAAACCGGCTCGGCCCTTTCGGGTGGGCGCTGCGGTCGACGGCGACTGGCTCTTGCAGTCGGTCGCGCCGCGCCGCGCGGTGCTGTCCAGCCTTGGAAATGGGGCAAATTCGTCTGGCGCTGCGGGCGCAAACAACAGCGTGACGCTGGAATTGCCGACCCTGAAAAAGTAAGCAGCACAAATACGCCACACACGTACGCAGCGGGTCGTTGGCAGACGGTTTCGGCAGATCTATAAATGCTGTTTATATTTTATTTTAAATAAATAATTGACTAAAAAATAATTAATTTAATTCAGTAGTGTCCGGTTAAAAGGTGAACAAATTCAACTGGTTAGAGCTGAGTGGTGTTTCTGGGATTGGGGCATCGGGCTGTAAGGCCCATGAAATCTGGGTTTTCTCGAAAACCGACACCGACAAAATCTGTAGCAAT
>JANLYO010000171.1:0-8643 GCA_031365665.1 Rhodoferax sp.
CGAGCAAACGCCCGACGCGGAATCCCTCATCCTCACCAACACCGCGCCCGCCGGTGCCACCGAAGAAGAAGCTGAAGAAGCCGCCGAAGCCGCCCTGAGCACCGTAGACAGCGAATTTGGCCGTACCACCGACCCCGTGCGCATGTACATGCGTGAAATGGGCACCGTCGAGCTGCTGACGCGCGAAGGCGAAATCGAAATCGCCAAACGCATCGAAGGCGGCTTGATGGCGATGATGGAGGCCATCAGCGCCAGCCCCGCCACCATCGCGGAGATATTGCGCCTGGGAGAAGAAATCCGCAACGGCAATGTGGTGATCACCACCGTGGTGGACGGCTTTACCAACCCCAACGAGGCCGACGACTATGTGGCCGAGGAAGATTTTGACGAGTTCGATGCGGAAGACGACGACGACGGCAAGGGCGGCTCCAAGGCGCAGACCAAAAAGCTCGAAGAGATGAAAAAAGAGGCCTTGAGCCGCTTTGACCGCCTGCGCGAGCTCTTCGAGAAGGTGCACAAAATCTACGACAAAGAAGGTTACGGCACACCGCATTACGTGACGGCCCAACGCGCTTTGTCAGACGAACTGATGTCGATCCGCTTCACCGCCAAGGCGATTGAAAAACTGTGCGACATGGTGCGCGCGCAGGTCGATGACGTGCGCAAGAAAGAGCGCGAGCTGCGCCGCATCATTGTGGACAAATGCGGCTATCCGCAAGAGCACTTCATTGCCGATTTCAGTGGCCGCGACAAAAACGGCAACAAAGTCGCCAGCCAGTTGCTGAACCTGAAGTGGATCGAGAAACAAGCCACCGCAGGCAAGCCTTGGAGCGCCGTGATGGGCCGCAACGTGCCCCCGGTGCAGGATTTGCAGCAGAAACTCACAGACTTGCAAGCCCGTGTGGTGGTGCCGCTAGACCAGCTCAAAGACATCAACAAGCGCATGAACGAGGGTGAACACTCCTCACGCGCGGCCAAGAAGGAAATGATCGAGGCCAACTTGCGCCTGGTGATTTCCATCGCCAAAAAATACACCAACCGCGGCCTTCAGTTCCTCGACCTGATCCAGGAAGGCAACATCGGCCTGATGAAGGCGGTCGATAAATTCGAATACCGCCGCGGCTACAAGTTCTCGACCTATGCCACCTGGTGGATCCGCCAGGCCATCACCCGCAGCATCGCGGACCAGGCGCGCACCATCCGCATCCCCGTGCACATGATCGAGACCATCAACAAGATGAACCGCATCAGCCGCCAGCACCTGCAGGAGTTCGGCTTTGAGCCCGACGCCTCGGTGCTTGCCGAGCGCATGGAGATCCCCGAGGACAAGATCCGCAAGATCATGAAGATCGCCAAGGAACCGATCTCGATGGAGACGCCGATTGGCGACGACGACGACAGCCACTTGGGCGATTTCATCGAAGATAGCGCCAACACCGCGCCCATGGAAGCGGCCATGCAGGCTGGCCTGCGCGATGTCGTCAAAGACATCCTCGATTCACTCACGCCGCGCGAAGCCAAAGTGCTGCGCATGCGTTTCGGCATCGAAATGACCAGCGACCACACGCTGGAAGAAGTCGGCAAGCAGTTCGACGTGACGCGCGAACGCATCCGCCAGATCGAGGCCAAGGCGCTGCGTAAATTGAAGCACCCGTCGCGTTCGGACAAACTGCGGTCGTTTACCGATACGCTGTAACGCTGTAGCAAACAGCTGCGGCAAATTGGGGTCAGATACCAATTACTGCATTCGGCCACGCCAGTGGACGGATGGGTAGATTGGGCTCTGACCCCAATTTGTTGCTGCTGTTTGCGGGCTGCGGGGGTTCAGGCGGAACAGCCAGACGGAACGCAAATCACGAACGCTATATTATTTATAGCAATAAAACGCCATTTCACGTGACCTGGAACTCGAAAATGCAAAAAAATTTCCAGAACCGCTCTTAAAATTCAATACTATTAACACCCATGTTAATAACCAGAATTTACAAGAGAACCCGAAAAAATCTCACTTCTCAGACACAGCCTTCAAATCTCGCAACCCCGCCTCAAAGTCTTTGCCGACCATCTTGTCCATGCTCATGAACACGCCGAAGAGCTTGTTGATGAAGGCCATCGGGCCGTACATGGCCCAGGTGACTTGGATGCCGTCTGCGCCGTTGACGCCCATTGGCTTCAGGGTGAAATCGACGAGGTTGCGGGCTTCGAAGGGTTTGGTGAAATCGAGTTTGATTTTCAGGCTGGCAGATGGGTTGCTTTCCAGGATTTCCATGCTGCCCGCGCCGACTTTGTCGCCTGCCCAGGCGTAGGTGGCGCCTTTGCCGATGGTGCTGGCGCCGTAAGTGCGTTTCATGTTCGGGTCGAGCTTTTCCCAGGGTGACCAGGCCGTCCACTTGTTGAAGTCGTTCAGGTGCGCGAAGATTTTCTCGGGCGGCGCTTGGATGGTGGTTTGCCGCTCAAGGCGAAAACTGTCGGGCCGCGTGGCGGCGTAGACCAGGAGCGCGATGACCAAGACCATCACGACCCACACGATTTTCATGACCATGATGTGCACTCCTTTTTAAGTTTGAATCCGCAGGCCTCGATTCTGGCGCAAAACGTATTCAGGCGGGGCGACGCGCTGCACCATGTCCAATTGCTTGCACAATCAAGCCATGTTGTACAAATTCAAATCAAAAGCGGCGGGCGACTTGGTCATGCTCGAAGGCAACGGCCAGCGGGTGCTGGAAATCATTGGCAAAAGCCCGGATGCCAAAGGCATCATCTTGCCTGAGCAGATGCAGGCGGCGATTGAGGCGCTGCAAAACGCCATTACGCAAGAAGAAGCTGAGCGCGAAGCGGCAATCTCCCACGCCAAAGCGCAGGGCCAACCATCACCACGGTTTGATTACGTTACCCTGCGCCAGCGTGCGCACCCGTTTATCGCGATGCTCAAAACCTGTTTGGCAGAGGGCAAGGAGATTGTTTGGGGAGTTTGAGTTTCTGATTAAATATTTAAACGAGAATTTAATCAAGAAAAATGGTAATTAGGCCAGGTAAAATATAAATTTATTGCTATTTAATTGTAAATAATTTTGTTATTATTTTAATCAACTTTGGCACCAGAAACCTTTACAACGACGGCCCATTTTTTGATTTCGGCATCAATAAAACTGGCAAATTCCTGAGGTGACGCGCCGCTGGGAATGGCCCCTGCGGCCACCAGGCGCTCTTTGACGGCGGGCGACGCCAGCGCTTTGGCCGACTCCTGGTGAATGCGGTTCACCACATCGGGTGGCGTGCCCGCCGGGGCCAACATGCCAAACCAGCTGCTGGCGTTGAAGCCCTTGAGAATTTTGGGCTCGGCTTCCTCAAGCGTGGGCACGTCGGGCAAGTTGACAGAACGCTTGTCACTGGTGACAGCGAAGGCCTTCAGTTTGCCAGCCTTGATCTGCGCCAGGCTGGACGGCAGGTTGTCAAACATCACATCCACATTGCCAGCCAACAATGCCAACACCGCCGGGCCAGAGCCGGTGTAGGGAATATGGGTCATGAAGGTGCCGGTCATGGTTTTGAACAACTCGGCTGAAAGGTGGATCGAGGTGCCATTGCCACTGGAGGAAACATTGAGTTTGCCGGGGTTGGCCTTGGCGTATTTGATGAAATCGCCGACGGTGTTGATGCCGAGTTTGGCGGCATTTTCAGCGTTCATCACCATGACATTGGGCACACCGGCAACGAGCACGACGGGCGCGAAGTCTTTTTGCGGGTCAAACGGCATCTTGGCACCATAGAGCGATTTGTTGATGGCATGGGTCGACACCGTGCCCATCACCAGGGTGTGGCCATCAGGCGCCGATTTGGCAACCAAGTCAGAGCCATTGTTGCCGCCCGCGCCAGGACGGTTTTCAACCACCACTGGCTGCGGGAGCACTTTGGACAACTCAGCCGCCATCGCCCGGGCCAGGATGTCAGTGGTGCCAGCGGGCGCAAAAGGCACCACAATACGCACCGGCTTGCTGGGCCAAGTGGCCTGCGCCATCGTTTGAGTGGCTACAAAACTGATAGCGATGGTAGCCGCTGCTGCAATGGCCAAACGCCTGCTTTTTCTAAATGCAATGTTCACGTCTGTCTCCTGATGGATAGGCCGCTTTGAGCACCCAAGCGCGCTGCAAGTTCATTCCGGTGGCTGATGATGCCATCATCGAGCGTACTCAAACCGCCATGTGAGCCGCTGACGGCAATATAACCCGTGTGTAGCGGGCCCAGTTCGGTGATGCAATCCACCACCCGCAGCGCGGTGGCGAGGAAAGACTTGATGGCCCTGAGGGCTTGTCAGGTCAAATCACGATGCCGCCGTCGATCACCAGGTTCGCGCCGTGGGTAAAACTGGCCTCTGGTGAGAGCAGGTAAACGATGCCCGCTGCGATTTCTGCCGCCCGCCCAATACGCTGCTGGGCGGCCAGGTTTTCAATGCGGCGGCGGTGCTGGGGGTTGGCGAGCGGCGCGGCGATCATGGGGGTGTCGGTCGCGCCCGGCGAGAGCGTGTTGACGCGAATGCCTTGCCCGGCCAGCACGCGCGCCGCGTTTTTAGCCAAAGCGATGACGCCGCCCTTGCTCGCCGCATACGCTGCCGTGCCGGACAGCCCGCCGCCACGCAGGCCAGCGATGCTGGCCACGGCGCAGATGCGGGCGTCCGGCTGCATCAGGCGCGCGGCCTCACGCATGCACAGCCAGGTGCCGATGACGTTGACATCGTGGATGCGGCGAAACTGCGCGACGCTGATCTCCATGAAAGGCGTGGTATCGACCACCCCGGCACAGGTCACCAGGGCGTCGAGCTTGCCCAAATGCAGTTGCGCCGCCTGAAACGCGCGCTTGACCTGGTCTTCATCGGCGACATCGGCTGCAAACGCGGCATGGCGCGTGCCCGGCGCTTCTAGCTCGGCTTGCATCGCCACGTCTTGCGCAGCGCCCGCGTTCAGGTCGATGCCGAAGGTGTCATATCCCCTGGCCGCCAGCGCCAGCACCGTCGCCGCGCCAATGCCGCTGGCGGAGCCGGTGACGATGCAGGTGAAGCGATTCATGGAACCTCAATGGCCGAAAAAGCAATTTTTGGCTTCGCCGCTCTTCGAGAACGCCGAACCGCCCCAAGCAAAATTAGCCCCCTCGGGGGGCAGCGACCCGCGCAGCGGCGCAGCGTGGGGGCCGGTTTTTGCGCCGGGCCGCCCCAAGCAAAAATGCGGCCCCCTCGGGGGGCAGGGAGCCACACGAAGTGGGCGACCGTGGGGGCAACATTCAGTCCGCGAACTTGCCAGCGGCTTCGATCAGAGGTTTAAGCTTGTTGATCTCAGCGGTCACAAAAGCTTTGTGTCCGGCGGGCTCCATGCGGTTGTCCGCCACCACCACAGCGCCCAGACCTTCTTGCTTTTTGATGAACTCGGGGTCTTTCAAGGCCACCTTCAGCGCATCATTCAGTTGCTTGAGGATGGGCGCGGGGGTGCCTTTGGGGGCATACAGGCCGTGCCAGATGGTCAGGTTGAAACCCTTGAGGCCCATGTCCTGCAAAGAGGGGTAATCTTTGAGAAGTTTATGGTTGCTCAAGGGTTTGGCGGTGGTCACCGCAAAAGCCTTGACGCGGCCAGACTCGATCTGCGAGGTGGTGTTGGTGGTCTGGTCACACATCACATCCACTTGGCCACCAATCAGCGCCGTCATGGCGGGCGCCGTGCCGTTGTAGGGGATGGTGGCCATCGCTTCTTTGGCGTTGACCGCCGCCTGCCACATCAGGCCACACAGGTGTGAGGCTGAACCCAGGCCGGCATGTGCAATGTTGAGTTTTCCGCCGTTGGCGCGGATGTAATTTTCGAAATCACGGTAGGTGTTGGCGGCCAGTTGGGGCTTGCCGATCAGGGTCATGGGCACGTCGTTGACCATGCCGAGGTATTCGAAGTCTTCCAGCGGTTTGTACTGCAGTTTGCGGTATAGGCCCGCCGTGGCGGCCATTCCGATGTGCCAAAGCAGCAGCGTGTGGCCATCCGCGGGCGCCTTGGCAACCTTGGTGGCACCGATGGTGCCGCCTGCGCCATTGACGTTTTCAACGACGAAATTGCCACCCGGCAGTGACTTGCGCATGGCTTCGGCCAGGTCGCGCGCCACCCGGTCCGTCGGGCCTCCGGCTGCGAAAGGCACAACAAAAGTGATGGGTTTGTTGGTGGGATAGGTTTGCGCGATGGCCGAAGTGCCCACCAGAAGCGTGGCGCTTGCGGTGACAGCAATGGCGATGGCAGAGAGAATTTTTGTCATTTCAAACTCCAAAAATAAAAGGGACGAGGTTGTGGGAAAGCGCCACGAAAGTGGCGTTGAGGCAAAGCATCGCCGCAGAAAAATCCCGTTTGCGGGCGTACACACAAGGATAACGCCGGGTTTCCCAAATTCGCCTACGCAGAAACCACGATCTGGCGGCTGAATTTCTGGGGTTGGCGCAAAGACTTCACCATGGCCCTGGCGGCTGCAATGCCTGTCTATTTGTAGCTGCGCGCGTCTTCGATCACTTTGCCATCGTTGGGCAGGCTCCCCACCGCGACAAGTTCCACCTTGCCACGCAACTTGGTGACGTCGCGGATGGCGTCGGCGATTTTTTGCGCCAGCGCATCCGGGCCGGAACAGGCGGTTTCCACCTTCAGCGTCATCAGGTCATTGGCCATTTCGCCCGAAACGACCAGACGCCCCTTGGTGACCTCCGGGAAGCGTTTGACAATGTCATCCACCTGCTTGGGGTGGACAAACATGCCGCGGATTTTGGTGGTCTGGTCGGCGCGGCCCATCCAGCCCTTGATGCGGGCGTTGGTCCGGCCCGTGGGGCAGGCGCCCGGCAGGATGGCCGACAGGTCACCGGTGGCAAAACGGACCAGCGGGTAGGCCGGGTTGAAGGTGGTGACCACCATTTCCCCGACTTCACCCTCGCCCACCGGATCCCCGGTGCCGGGGCGCACGATTTCGACAATCACGCCTTCATCAAGCACCAGGCCTTCTCGCGCCGAGGTTTCGTAGGCGATCAGGCCCAGGTCGGCCGTTGCGTAACTCTGGTACACATTCAGGCCGCGCTCGGTGAACCAGTCGCGCAGGGAAGGCACGAACGCTTCGCCGCCAACCATGCCTTTCTTGATGCTGCTGATATCGCTGCCCGCCTCTATTGATTTTTCCACCAGGATGCGCAGGAAACTGGGCGTGCCCAGGTAGGCGTCTGGCCTCAATTGGGCAATGGCTTCGAGTTGTTGCTCGGTCTGGCCCACGCCCGCCGGGAACACCGTGCAGCCAATGGTGTGCGCGCCGGATTCCATGATGAAGGCGCCCGGCGTCATGTGGTAACTGAAAGCGTTGTGAACCAGCTCGCCCGAGCGGAAACCTGCGGCATAAAGTGCGCGCGCAGCACGCCAATAATCACGCGAAGCGCCGTCGGGCTCGTAGATCGGCCCTGGCGACGAGAAGATCCGCGGCATGCCCGGGCCACGCGCGAGGGTTGCAAAACCGCCGAAAGATTCTTTTGCGCCAGAGGCCTCGCGGGCTGCCTTCTGGCGCTCGTGCAGCTCGCTTTTGCGGGTTACAGGCAGTTTGGCCAGCGCCGCCAGGCTGGTGACGCCGCCTGCGTCAACACCTTTGAGGATTTCCGAATACGCAGCGCTGTTTTTTTGGGCGTTGGCAACCTGCACGGGCAAGGCTGCCACCCAGGCCGCTTCACGCGCCGCAGCACTGCGGGTTTCGAGGGAATCAAAATAGTCAGTCACGCCAGCCACCTCTTGCGGCGTTTGTAACTCTTGCCGTCTTTGAAGGATTTGCGCTCGGAACCGCCCATGCCGAGGTAAAACTCTTTCACGTCTTCGTTGTTGGCCAGGTCTTTGGCTGCGCCGTCCATCACGATGCGGCCAGACTCCATGATGTAGCCGTAATCGGCGTACCGCAGCGCCATGTTGGTGTTTTGCTCGGCGATCAGGAAGGTGACCTTTTCCTTCTGGTTCAGGTCTTTGACAATCTCGAACACTTCTTCCACGATCTGCGGCGCCAGGCCCATCGAGGGTTCATCGAGCAGCATCACGCTGGGGTTGGTCATCAGGGCACGGCCAATCGCGCACATCTGCTGCTCGCCGCCCGAGGTGTAGGCGGCCTGCGACGTGCGGCGCGTCTTCAAGCGCGGGAAGTAGGCATAGACTTTTTCCAGGTTGCGCGCGATCTCGGCCTTGTCCTTGCGTGTGTAGCCGCCGGTTAGCAGGTTTTCCTCGATGGTCAAATGGGCAAAACAATGCCGCCCCTCCATCACCTGCACCACGCCCCGGTTCACCAGGTCGGCGGGCGAAAGGTTTTCAATGCGCTCGCCACGCAACTCGATGCTGCCCTTGGTGACCTCGCCGCGTTCTCCCTTGAGCAGGTTGGAGACAGCGCGCAAGGTGGTGGTCTTGCCCGCCCCATTGCCGCCCAGAAGGGCCGCGATCTTGCCGTCTGGCACATTAAGCGAAACGCCCTTGAGCACCAGGATCACGTGGTTGTAAATAACCTCGATGCCGTTGACGTTGAGGACAGAAGTAGGTGTGATGGCGGTCATAAGTGATGGTATTAACCAATGGAAAGCTACACAAAGTGAACTTTCCATTGGCGGCTCGTGAGAGCCGC
>JANLYO010000176.1:0-5796 GCA_031365665.1 Rhodoferax sp.
GCCCTCGTCCAGATGAACGTCGAGTCGATTGCGGAAGTCAAAATCCTCGTGCAGGGCTACCAGGCCGAGTACGGCCGATCGAGCGGCCTGCAGATCACTGCGGTCAGCAAGAGCGGAACGAACCGGTTCCGCATGGAGCCGCGCCGCTTCCTGCAGGTGCTGGCCGGCCCGCGCCAGGTAGGCAAGACGACCCTGGTTCGCCAGGCACTGGCCGCGCTGGCTGGAACATCCGGCAAAACCGTGGCGCAACACAGCGTCAGCGCCGACAACCCGGGCCTTGCAGGCAGCGGGTGGCTCAGCACCCAGTGGGAAACCGCCCGCGCATTGACGGTGAGCGCCGGCAGCTGCATCCTGGTGCTGGACGAAGTGCAGAAGCTGCCTGACTGGACCGAAGAGGTCAAACGCCTCTGGGACGAAGACACCCGCGCTGGCCGCGACCTGCGGGTGGTGGTGTTGGGCTCTGCGCCGTTGCTGATTGCCCGTGGTTTGACAGAAAGCATGGCCGGGCGCTTCGAGATGACGCGCCTGGGCCACTGGCGCTTCATTGAAATGCGCGAGGCTTTTGGCTTCACCCTCGACCAATTCATCTTTTACGGCGGCTACCCCGGCGCCGCCACTTTGGTAGGCGACCCGCAACGATGGGCCGCCTATGTACGCGACGCCTTGATTGAAACCACCATCAGCAAAGACGTGTTGCTGATGAGCCCCGTGCAGAAACCCGCGCTCCTGCGCCGGGTCTTCGACCTGGCCTGCCGGTACAGCGGGCAAGAGCTGAGCTACCAAAAGGTGCTGGGGCAGCTTAGCGACGCAGGCAACACCACCACCATCGCGCACTACCTGCAATTGCTCGAAGGCGCGGGCATGGTCTGCGGTTTGCAAAAATATTCCGGGCAGGCCGTGCGCCAGCGCGGCTCCAGCCCCAAGCTGCAAGTCTTCAACACCGCCTTGATGGGCGCGATTGCCACCACGGAAGGGTTTGGTTTTGAACGCCTGCGCGCCACGCCCGAGCTATGGGGCCGCATCACCGAGAGCGCTGTCGGCGCCGAGTTGCTGGCCCGGCACCTGGCGCACAGCAGCACGCAGCCCTTGATCCACTACTGGCGTAATGGCCCGGACGAGGTGGACTACGTTCTGCGCCACCAGGGGGAACTGTTCGCGTACGAAGTGAAAAGCGGGGCCAACCCAGGCAATACGCGGGGGCTGGATGCGTTTTGCAAGCTGAACCCAGGGTGCAGGCCGCTGGTGTTGGGGACGGGTGGGTTGCCTTTGCAGACCTGGTTTGAGAACGAGTGATTCATTGGAGTGAATGAATTCACCGCTGCTCATTTGCATTTTCTTGTCGGCTTTGGGCCAGAATCTGACATTCACGGATGTCAGGTATGAGGAGGGCAAATTTCTAAAATGCGGACATCAGTTCTCATCCTCAGCAGTTAAGAGAAGATCGATTTGGGCCTTTAGTCGTTGTTTATCTGCTTCATAAAAGACGTTAGGGATAACAAGCCAAGCGCGTCTTCCTTTGCTTAAACGAATCGGAATGTTGTCATGCCCGGACTCATCAATCGATCCTACCTGCCCTGGTAAGTTAGTACTTTGCGTCGGTGTAGATGACGCTTGACGTGAACTCGGTGCTAGCAGTGCGTTCTCGTGATTTTGCTCATCGGCTAGTTCCTCCTCGGGCATTTGAGGACTTATTTCCAGGGAGTTATCGAAAACTCCAACGAAATCCACTGACCGCTTAAAAACACCCACTACGTTCTCGGCCGTCCCTGGCAAAAAGCCGCGCTGAATTAGCTCGTAACGTAAGTTACCGTCCGAAGGCAGTCCTGACTGGTAGCGGTCAAGAAGTTCTGCAAAGAGGGGTGGAGTAGAGAGAAATCGGAGCAGGATAGAACGTTTGAGGTCTTCGTTAGGGGCAAACTTAAACGCCTCTACCTGCTGGCTGACAGCGAAGAAGCCTTCCCGAGGGCGCTCGATGAGCCCGTAGTAGCGGAGAGATGCTAGAGCTGATAGTGCAACACCGCTACTCGCATTTTTATAGCCCATATGCTGTGCGACCACATCTGCGGGGGCGGCGTGAACTCGCTCTTTGTCATAAATCCGGATGGCTCGTTCAAGTGCATCGCCTAGAGGTATAGATGGTGCTCGTGGGCTTTTCTTTCGTGGTTGCTCGACTGTCATGTAACCTCCCTACTTTGGTGGTTAGAGAATATAACACTTTATTCCTTGAGAATTAAGGAATAAATTATTCTTAAATAGTTTTTATTATTCTAATAATCTGTGAAAATTATTTTTCTCGCTATTCCCCTGATAAATAGGTCAATTGAAGTCAGTATTTCCTATTTCATGAAATTAGAAATATAGTTTATTTATGATATTTTTGTTATTTTTTTGATTTCATGAAATTAGAATTTTTTGAAAACTTCATTTTCCAGTAAAATTTCTTATGAATACGCTAATACAGTCTACGCTTAAACCTCAGGATCTCATCGTTGCGCTCAAGTTGGCAGTCAATCCCGAGCGTGATTTTTTGCTAGTTCAGCTATCGGTAGAGCTTGGTATGCCACTCTCTGTCGTGCACGGGTGCATTAAGAGGGCAGAAATTGCCCGACTTATCAGTCGCTCCTCAGGTTCAATGCGTGCCTTGCGCCAAGCGGTCAGGGAGTTCGTGATCCACGGTGCCAAATACGCCTTCCCAGCACAACTTGGGGCCCCAACCCGTGGCGTGCCGACGGCAATCGGGGCACCCGTGCTGGCTATTCACTTTGAAAAAAGTGAAATGCCCCCTGTATGGCCATCACCCGAGGGGACTAGTTGGGGACTTGCTTTACCACCTCTGCATCCAGCCGTGCTGAAGTCGATAAAAAGTGATCATGCACTTTATGACGTTTTGGCTCTACTTGACGCTCTGCGAGTCGGTGCAGCGCGGGAGCGCGAACTTGCGGCAAACGAACTCGCATTGCGATTTGGGTGACCGGAATGAATACAGGTGACCCCAATTTGGCCGCAGTCGAGCTTGTCGCCAAAGCGCTCGGACCTTTGTGCAGCGAGCTTGTACTAGTTGGCGGATGTTCAGTTGGACTACTTATTACAGATATGGCAAGACCGCCCGTTCGACAAACGATAGACGTCGACTTGGTTGCTCAGGTGACGTCGTTGGTGGACTACTACGAACTTCATCCGAAACTGAGAGAACGAGGCTTTAAGGAAAGCGCTGGAGATCATATGTGCCGCTGGACGAAGGGACATCTAATCGTTGACGTAATGCCGAGTAAGGATGTTTTACAACACTCCACTAACGTCTGGTTCGAGGCCGTAGTTAAGAATGCAACCGTTGCCACCCTAAAAAGCGGGCAAAAAATCCAAGTGGTTTCAGCACCTCTGTTTATCGCCACAAAGCTGGATTCATTTCACAGCAGAGGGAATGGAGACTACCTACACCACGACATGGAAGACATCATTAGCGTGTTTGATGGACGTCTGGAGCTCGCAGACGAAATAAGGGCTTCAGATGAATCCGTTAGAAACTTCATTGCGGACGAGGTCGACGCACTTCTGGCCGATGTAACATTTGTTGACCAGCTACCCGGACATTTTCGACCTGACTTTGCGAGCCAATCGCGAGTACCAATGGTGGTCCAGCGGCTCCGGTCGGTGGCTGGGATCTGACCGATTGATGACTGTTGATGTATTCGAACCAGAGTTCGCACCACCTAGCAAGATTGAGTTTCGATGAACTCAAAATTAGAACAAAACTCTAGCGGTTTGAGGTTGAATTTGTACCAACGGGCCAATGAAAAAAGATCGAAAACCGTCAGTGTCTGGATACAGTTTGCCAAACACTACAGAGCGTCAAATGTCGATTTTCGGGCGCAAACTTCGCCCGAGTCTATAACCGCTAAGGGTCGAAACCAGCCCCGCAACACAGCCTGCAAATGTGCACCCGACCCTCCTGCCCCCCCCACGTGCAGGCAGCTCCTGAGCACAGTGATCGGGCAATGCGACTGGGCTTTGCTGTGAAAGGTGCGCGTTTGAGGAGACAGTCAATTGTTAACCTACATGTTAACAATTGACTGTCTCAACCCCAATTTACCATGATTTCAAGAGATATTGGGCTCCAAGTCTCGTGAAACATGCGTAAACAGCTCCTAAAATAATAGTAACTTGCTTGTAGCGAAACACGGTTTCGCAGCGTCACTGGCGGTCTGGCGCTGAAATTCATTTCGCTATCGCCGGGAGGGCCGAACGGCACCGATTTCCCGGTGATTTGAGCCGGCTGGGCTACCCCAGCGCCTGCTCAAAATCTGCCAGCAAATCGCCAGTGTCCTCAAGGCCCACCGAGAAGCGGATCAGGCCTTCCGAGATCCCCATCTTCTGGCGGTTCTGCAAACCCATCTCCCAAAAAATCGTCGGCGCAACGGGGATGATGAGGCTGCGGTTGTCTCCCAAGCCGGTGGCCACCACAGGGAGCTTCAGCCGGTTGATGAACTTCAGGCAGGCGGCCTCCCCACCACCCACACCAGCCACTTCAAAGGCCAGCAACCAGGAACCCGCCTTGAAGTTCTGCTTGGCAAACGCGTGCTGCGGGTGCGATTCAAGCATCGGGTAAAACACCCGCTGCACGGCCTTGTGGTTTTCCAGGTAACGGGCCAGCTCCAGCGCCGTCTGGCTGGTTTGCGCACAACGCAGCGCCAGGGTTTCAGAGCCCAGGCTGATCTGGTGCGCATGCTCCGAGCTCAGCGTGCCACCCATGTCGCGCAAACCCTTTTTGCGGATTTGCTGCAGGCCCCAACCCCTGGGATCCCCCGCGCGGTAATTGGCAAAGATGTTGGGGTACTTTTCCCAGTCGAACAGCCCCGTGTCAGTGACCGCGCCGCCCAGCGCTGCGCCGTGGCCGGCGATGGTTTTGGTGAGTGAATTGATGACCAGGCTGGCGCCCACGGTTTTGGGGAGAAACAGCCAAGGCGAGGTGATGGTGTTGTCCACCACGTAAACCAGCCCGTGCGCTTTGCACACGGCGCCGATGCCCTGCAAGTCCGGCACCTGGGTCGCCGGGTTGGCGATGGTTTCAACGAACACCATGCGGGTGTTGGGTTTCACGGCGGCAGCTACGGCATCGGCTCTTGTGGCATCAACCATGCTGATCTCGATGCCCAGGTCGCGCAAGGTGCCCCACAACGAATTGGTGTTGCCAAACACGTACTGGCTGCTGATGAGGTGGTCGCCCGCCTTCAAGAGCGTGAGTGTCATCGCCGTGATGGCCGCCATGCCGGTGGCAAAACTGACACTGCCGATACCCTGCTCCATCTGCGTGACGCGTGCTTCCAGCGCCGCCGTGGTGGGCGTGCCCTGGCGCGCGTAGTTGAAGCCGCCTTTGACCGTGCCCTGGAACACGCCGATCAGTTCCTCGACAGTTTCGTAGCCGTATTGCACCGAGGTGTGGATCGGTTTGTGAATGCCGCCGTGTTCCACGCCGAAGTGTTGATCGGCGTGCACGTTGGTTGTGGTGAATCCGGCTTGCTTCATGGTCTGAATATAGCGAAAAATCCAAAGCGTGCCATGGATCAAAAAACCTTCAATTGACGGCCAGATGTCCCAAATCCAGCTGCAACTGGCGCTGGCAACGCGCGGCCAGAGTGTGGTCATGGGTGACGACTACAAAGGCGGTGCCCTGGTCACGCGCGAGTTGCATCATCAACGCAAACACGCCATCGGCGGTGGCACGGTCAAGGTTGCCGGTGGGCTCGTCGGCGAGAACACAGGCAGGTTGCGTCACCAACGCTCGGGCGATGGCCACAC
>JANLYO010000054.1:0-5220 GCA_031365665.1 Rhodoferax sp.
ACGCAGGGCAGCAGGCAATAAGCGTAGGAGAGCGCTTGCAGGGCGGAAGCATCACGTGCGCCGGGGCTGTAACCCAGCCATTGCAAAAGAGGAAGGGCCACTCCCGCAGCCAGCGCCAAATTCAACTTGGTGGCAAAGTTCCACCAGCCAAAATACGCGCCTTCAGCACGGCCTTGGTCACCGGCCGTGGCGATGATGCCCGCCAGCATCGCGGCGGGCAGTGCCAGATCACTGCCCAGCGCCATGCCCGACAACACGCAGATCAGCAAAAAAGCCGTGGTGTCGCCAGCGCCCAGTTGTAAAGCCCACAGAAACACCGCAATCGACAGCCCCATGCCAAGCAGCCAACTGCGTGCCAAACCGATGCGTTGGACCACCCGCAACCACAGCGGCATTGACAAGGCCCCGCACAGGAAATAGCTGCCCAAAAAAAGCGGCTGCATCGCTTCGCTTGCCTGCAGGCGGTCCTGCACAAAAAACAGCACCAGCGTGGCAGGCACTGCGCTGGCAATGCCGTTGAGCAGGAAGACCAGCATCAGTCGCCGAAACGCGGCGATGCGCCAAGGGCGCAGCAGGTCTTGATGCGGTCTGGTCGTGTACACCGGCGAGGTAGAGGCAGGCGGCGCGGATGGCTTCACGGCGCGGCTCCAGGCCCACCAACCCAGCACCAAACCGCCACTGAAAAGCGCCACCATGACCGGCAAACCGAGCAAGGCCGGGGCGAGGGCGGCGAGCACTACACCGGCCAATCCGAGGCCTTCACGCCAGGCCACGATGCGACCGCGCTGTGCCTCGTCACCACCGAGCATCGCGCCCCAGGATTGGTGCGCCACTGACAGCGCGCTATAGGCTGCGTAGGTGATGGTCAACATCACCGCCGCCCACAGCAGCAGGGCGTTTGGTGCGCGCGTCGGCGGAAAAAACAAGAGCGCAAATGCAATTGCGAGCACCACTGCCGCCACTGCGCCAAGAGCCAGAACGGCATTGCACGAACGCGCATACAGCCGATCAATGAGCCGCCCCAACACCGGGTCGATGAATGCATCCAAGAGCCGCGCTCCCAACAGCACCGCGCCCAGCGCCGACAGCGCGACGCCGTATTGCAGCGCATACAGGTTGGGCAACATCACATACAGGGGCAGGGCACAAAACGCCAGCGGGAACCCGAGCAGGCCGTAACGCAGGCCATCACGTGTCGTGAAGGCGGTGCTGGTGCCGTTGTTGGAAGCGTTGGGCATGGCCGTGTCAAGGTTGGGCCAGCGACAAAAGATCGGCGCGCATTTTGGGCTCCAAGCTGGCGCCAGAGAGCCAGATGCCAAAAAACAGGCGGGCAAATTCCGGGTCTCGAATTTCGCCGCGCAGTTTGCCATTGACCAAAAATGCAGCCCCTGCGCCGGGCCGGTTCACGCCTGTGATCCGGTCGCCCGGTTTTACATCGGGGAACGCCTCGCGCATGGCTTTCTCCCAACGCGCTTCATCAGATTCACTGATGGAAAATTGCCGGCGCATCTCGCTGATCGAACGTTTGGCAATCGCTTCGCCGCTGAAATTGCGCAGGTAGGCCAGCTCCAGCGCAAAGCCATGTTTTTCATATGCCGCCGATTTGAAGCCGGGTGCGACCCACAAGCTGGCGTTGTAGATCGACAAACCCAGGAAGGTGAGTTTGGCGCGGCCCGTGAGCGTGGCAAGGGGCAACAACTCGCGCAGCTCAGCGGGTGCGGCGTCAGGGCTGCTGCTTGCAGGCGCCGTTGAATTGGCGGTGCCAGTCGTGGACGTGTAAGCAGAAGGTGACGCAGGATTGGCAATCGCCGCTGCTTGAAAATAAAAGAGGCCTGCAGATCCTGCCGTTACGGCGCAAACAGCGAGTTTTTTCACGATGACTGTTTGACCAAGGTGAATTGAACCAAGTCGATGTCGCCACAGTCAAACGCGGCTTCGCAGTAACACAGGTAAAACTCCCAGATGCGCGTGAAGCGTTCGTCAAACCCCAGTGCCGTCACCTCATTTTTGCGCTGCAAAAACGCATCCCGCCAGCGCCGCAGCGTCTCGGCATAGTCTTTGCCAAACGCGAGTTCCTCTTCCACTTCCAGGCCAGCGGCGCGGGCCTGGCGGCGGAACTCGGCGGGGCAAGGCAAACATCCGCCTGGGAAGATGTACTGCTGGATGAAGTCGGTCGATTGGGTGTAACGCGCAAACAAGGCGTCGTCAATCACGATGCTTTGAATACACGCCCGCGCGCCGGGTTTGAGCAGGCGGCTCACAGTCTGGAAATACTGCGGCCAATAGGTTTGGCCTACGGCCTCGACCATTTCGATGGAGCAGATCGCGTCAAAAGCTTCATCCTCAATGTCGCGGTAGTCCTGTAGCCGCAAGTCGGCCCGTTGGGCACGGCCTAGTTTTTCGCCCGCCAGCGCCATGCGCACCTGGGCGAAAGCCAATTGCTGCTCGCTCAAGGTCACGCCGACGACCGATGCGCCAAATCGCGTCGTTGCCATTTCGGCCAGCGCCCCCCAGCCGCAGCCAATCTCCAGCACCCGGTCTCCGGCTTTCACTTGTGCCGATTGCAAGGCGCGGCGCACTTTGGCGTTTTGGGCCTGCACCAGCGGGCGGGTCAGGTCGCCTTCAAACCAGGCCGACGAATAGTTCATGGTCTCGTCCAGCCACAGCGCATAAAACGCATTGCCCAAATCGTAATGGGCGTGGACATTTTTGCGGCTGTTGCTGCGTGAGTTGTGGTTGAGCAGATGCTTGATGCGGTACAGGAAGCGGCCCATCCAGGTGCCATGGATGACTTCGTCCAGGTGGCGCCGGTTGACGATGAACAGCTTGAGCAGTTCGGTCAGGTTGGGTGTGCTCCAGTCGCCTGCGATGTAACTCTCGGCAAAGCCGATGTCGCCGGATTTGAGCGCGGCGCCACAGACCGCCCAGTTGTGCAGCGTGATGCTGGCGCTTGGGGCCGGATGCGCATGCACAGCCTGGCTTTGCGGGTGCTCGCCAAAACGGCGCATGGTGCCGTCGGGCAGCATGAGGGACAGCGCACCTTGGCGCAGGCGGCCCAAGAGAACCAACAGGGTGCGGGCGCTGGCAGGCGCGTTGCGGGGCAGGGCTACGGGAGTGGATGTGGGTCTGGCGGTGGCGGATGGCGTCATGGCAATTGCGGCAAAAAACGAGGGGGGGTGGGGATGTCGGGGATGTCGCGGGTATACGGCAGGGTCATTGGGTGTTGTGGCCCGACACAAAAGCGGCAGGCGGCGGCGGTTTGCCGAAGAACTTGACGCGTTTGAGCCACAAACGCAGCGCCTGAAAATGGATGTGGAACACCACGCCCAGCGTCATCGCCGGGTAACGCCAGACGGCCTTGGAGAGTGCAGCCGGCGTGATCGGCACCAGCGTGCCGCTGACACTGGTCTGTAGCAGCGCGCCTTGGGCGTCGTCATAGTCAATGCGGGCGACGCTGCGCTGCCCGCCCGCATGCTGCGCACGCATGAAGCGAAAACGGTAGCGGCCTTCGATGTTGCAAAACGGCGAGACGTGGAACACTTTGCTGGCGCTGATTTCCCGCCCGAATTGAGGTGCATCGAGCAAATAACAGTGGCGCTCGCCAAAGGTGTTGTTGACCTCGACCACAATCGCCCGCAGGCCGCCCTGGTCTTGATCTGTGCCGCTGCCAGCGCGGTGGCAGTACCAGAAACTCACCGGCTTGAAGGTGAAACCCAATACGCGTGGGTAACAGTGCAGCCAGACCTCGCCCGTGGCGTCGTGCATGCCGTGGCCGTGCAGCAATTCATCCAGCCAGCCCAGCGCGCCGCCTTCTTGGATGCTGCGGCCATCGCCGTGGTCGGTATCATAAAAACTGATGGGTGCAAAGCGGTTGATGGCTAAGGTCTGCGGCTTTGCCGATATGCCTGTGGCCAAGCTGGAGGCATTCAAGCTGCGCATGGGCAACATCAAAAAATAAGTCGGATACGCAAAGGCGTTGCGCACCGGGCGCAGGCGCGTGTGGCGCACCGTGCCAAAACCGATCAATGGCGTGTTGGTGGGGAGGAGCATTGGCTGTGCGGTCATGCCACTTTGCGCTCGCCTAGCGCCCGGTCTGCCAGCAATTGCCGGGCCGCGCCGACGCCGGCCTTGAGACCGTCTTCATGAAAGCCGTAACCCATCCACGCCCCGCAGTAGTAGGTGTTTAGCGGCCCTTGCAGCCACGGCATTTGGCGCTGGGCTTTGATGGCGGCCAGGTCAAACACCGGGTGGGTATAGTCAAATTCACCGACAACATGGCGCTCGTCAATCGTCCGCTGTGGGTTCAAGGACACCACAACAGGTTGCGCCCAGGGCAGCGGTTGCAAACGGTTGATAAGGTAATGCAGGCAGACCTGTGCGGGTTCTGCGGCAGCTGCGGTGAGGTCCTGGATGGAGGCCCGTTCGTAGTTCCAGGCTGCCCAGGCGCTGGTGCGCGAGGGCAACATGGCTGTGTCGGTGTGCAGCACGGCGCGGTTGGGCTGGTAGCGGACGGCGCCCAGCGTGCGTGCTTCCATCGCCGAGGGCGTGTGCAGCAGGGCCAGCGCCTGATCCGAGTGTGTGGCGATGATGACTTTGTCGAAATTCTCCTGGCCTCCCGCTGTGGCGATGTCTATGCCCGAACCGGGTATGCGCCTGATTTGGTGCACGGCAGCGTTGAGGCGTTTGTCGCCGATGAGCGCGCTGATCTTGTCAACGTAGTGGCGCGCGCCGCCCGCTACCGTCCACCACTGGGGCCGCTGCATGATTTGCAGCAGGCCGTGGTTGTGGCAGAAGCGCACCATCGTGGCGACCGGGAATTCGAGCATCTGCGCAGTCGGGCAGCTCCAGATGCAGGCCATCATCGGCAAAAAGTACCAGTCGCAAAAGGCGGCGCCAAAGCGGTGCTCACGCAGAAAATCGCCCAAGGGCTGGCGCATTTCAGCGTCGCTGTCAGTGGCGTCCAGGCGTGTGGCCAAACGTGTCGCCAGGCGGTTGAAGCGCAACAGGTCGGTGAGCATGCCCATGAAACGCAGGCTCAGCAGATTGCGGCGTTGGGCGAAAACGCTGTTCAGGCTGGTGCCGCTCCATTCCAGCGCGCGGCCACCGTCAGCGCGCAAGGCCTGGACCGAAAACGACATCTCCGATTTGGCCAAGGGCACGTCCAGGCTCTTGAAAAGCGCGATCAGCTCGGGGTAGGTGCGCTCGTTGAGCACCAAAAAG
>JANLYO010000192.1:0-30531 GCA_031365665.1 Rhodoferax sp.
GAAGACCTGGAGGCCAAGGCGCACCGCGGGTTTGCGGTGCTGAACCCTGTCAAACTCATCCTGACCAATTGGGACGAGGTGATGGGCGCAGGCCACCTGGAGCCCTGCACCCAGCCCGCTCTGCCTCATGTGGAAGAAGGCCAGGAGGCACCGCCAGCACGCCACTTCACCATCGGCAAAGAAGTGTGGATTGAGCGCGAAGATTTTGAAGAAGTGCCGCCCAAGGGTTACAAGCGCCTGTTCCCGGGCAACAAAGTGCGCCTGAAAGGCGGCTACGTGATCGAATGCACCGGCTGCACCAAGGATGCGAACGGCACCATCACCGAAGTGCTGGCCACCGTGGTGCCCGACACCAAGAGCGGCACGCCCGGCAGCGACTTGGTGAAGGTGAAAGCCGCCATCACCTGGGTGGGCGTTGCCAATGGCGTGAACGCCGAAGTGCGCATGTACGACCGCCTGTTTGTAGACGCACAGCCCGACGCAGGCGGCAAAGACTTCATCGAAAGCCTGAACCCGAACAGCCTGAAAGTGGTGACTGCGATTGTTGAGCCGTCATTAGCCAATGCCTTGCCGGACCAGAAGTTTCAGTTTGAACGGCACGGGTACTTTGTGGCGGATCGGATTGACCACGTTCAAGGGACCAAGCCGGTGTTTAACCTGGCGGTGGGGTTGAAGGATAGTTGGGGGAAATAACTTGCCGGAAAAATCCCGCTTTCAATAGAATCGGCAAGATCATGCAATATGCCTTCGAACCCTCTTCGCTTCAAGCCACATTGCAGGCCACGCGTACATTCGCTGCCCGGGTGGCAACCGGTTACCCCACGGTGCAAGCAATTTTGTTTGGCAGCCGTGCCCGAGGCCATGGCCATGACGAAAGCGATGCCGATGTGGCCGTTATTCTGAGGGGCCAGCCGGGGCATTTCGTCAAAACCAAAATGGCAATGAACGACATTGCCTATGACATTTTGTTAGAGACGGGCATCCGAATTCAGCCTTTGCCTGTGTGGGAAGGCGAATGGGCGCACCCAGAACACTATTCAAATCCTCATTTGTTGCACAACATCGCGGCTGAAGGCATTGCCTTGTGAATGCACAAGAATTGATGACCAAGGCGCATCGCGCTCTGGCGAGCGGTGAAAAGTTGTTGGCTGACGACGACGCGGATGGCGCCTGCAACCGCGCCTACTACGCCATGTTCGATACGGCCCGAGCCGCGCTCATTGCCTCAAAAGCACCTGTTCCACCTGAAGTTGCGAAAACCCACAGTGGTTTGATATCGGCGTTCTCGCTGCATTTGGTCAAGCCCAATCTCTTTCCAGTAGAGCTAGGCCGCTCATTGAACAAAGCTGAAGACCTGCGCTTGGTTGTCGATTACAAGGGCGACTCCGTCGACACTGAAGATGTCCAATGGGCGGTGCAACAGGCGCGGGCATTTGTTGAAGAAGTAGCCCGTCGCTTTGTGGCGGAATGACTGGTTGTCGAATCGAATCACTTACGATTAAAAGTGATACCGCCGTGCACAATGCGTTTCCAGACGGAAGGTTCAAATCATGAAAATCTCGTACGACAAAGAAACCGGCTCCCTCTACATCCATCTGGCGGATCGCGCCTCGGTGGATTCGGACGAAGTGAACGACGGCGTGGTGCTGGACTTTGATGCCAACGGCGCACTTGTCGGTATTGATGTGCATCACGCCAGCCAGCGGGCTGACGTCAACAATTTATCAATCCCGAAGTTGCCGCTGGGTCAGCTGCTGCCAGCGTGAACACGCAATACACATGTACGACTGCTTGTTCTTGGATTCGCAACCCGATGAAAGCGGCAAAGACTTCATCGAAAGCCTGAACCCGAACAGCCTGAAAGTGGTGACCGCGATTGTGGAGCCTTCATTGGTGAATACGTTGCCGGACCAGAAGTTTCAGTTTGAGCGGCATGGGTACTTTGTGGCGGATCGGGTGGATCACGTGCAAGGCAGCAAGCCGGTGTTTAACTGGCGGTGGGGTTGAAGGATGGTTGGGGGAAGTAGGCAGATTTTGAATCGATAGGCCTCTATAGATGACCTGCAACAACATGGGAGCAAAAATGAATCACATCACGATCATCCACCTTAGTGATATTCACATCAAATCAGAAAAAGACAAGACACTGGAGTATTTCCAATATTTGCCAAACGCAATATGCAGAGAAGTAGTTCAATCAGAGTTGGTCTTGATATTGGTTTCAGGTGATATTGCATTTGCAGGAACCAAGAACGAATATGACGCAATTGAGCGTGTATTTTCCAGACTGGCAGACGACCTAAATACGCGGCTAAAAACACAGGTCAAATGGATCATGATGCCAGGCAATCACGATGGGACCTTTAAGGACTCACCTAAATCCAGAGGACACCTTATTGCAGGAGTAATCAAAGATGGGCCAAACTCAATTGATGATTCGGTAATTGAACCTTGTGTCGCCCCGCAAAAGCACTACTTTGATTTTGAAAGTAAATTTTGTCCGAAAGTCGAATACGTCTTTAAGGATCAGCTTCTTGGGATCAAGTCGTTCAACGTATTTGGCAAGACGGTTCATTTTTGGGAGCTGAACGCCAGCTGGATGTCTAGAGTACCTGAGCAACAAGGCACCTTAGTATTTCCAATCGAAAAATACCAAGACCATTTGCACAAACCTGCGGACTATCGATTCGCAGTGCTTCATCATCCGTTAAATTGGTATGCCCAGGACTCCTATCAGCCATTGCGAAAGACTCTTAACAATAGCTTTTGCGGCGTATTTTCTGGACATGAACACGTCAGCAATGGCCATATTCAGAAGTCTGTGGCTCATGACAACCATTGCGTTTTCATGGAAGCTGGCGCATTGGGACCGCATGAGAATAATTTGACATCGCATTTCACTTTGCTAGCAATGGATGTTGAAGATGGAGCAATACAGCAAACTGATTTTCAGTACGACAAGTCATTGCTGGCCTACAAGAAGGTGGCCAACGTGCCACGAGGATTGCAGGTCAAGCTTTCACCAAACAGGAAATTCCAACCGACGGACGCCACTGCAGCAAACCTCGAAGAACTGGGGGCGCCATTTACACACCCAACTAGAGATGAGTTAAAACTCTCAGACGTTTATGTGGAGCCGGAGTTTTCAACTTTCTCCGTCGAGGACAGGCCCCAGGCTACAGTGAAAAGTAGAGAAATCTACGAAAACATTTCGTCCCTAGGCTATCTGATTGTCAGAGGTGATGAACATCATGGAAAAACTAGCTTTTTAAGCCAATTGTTTTCCCGAGCACTGACCACAAATATCGTCCCGGTTCGCGTTTCAGCCAGGGAGATATCTCTTGGCAATGAGGAAAAGCGCGACCGCCTAATTGAAGAACGGGTTATTGAACACTACGGCGGCAACGCACTTGAAAACTACCGCGTCTTAGATCGCGATCAGAAGCTAATTTTGGTTGACGACTTCGATAGTTTGGGCATGAATGCAGAGCATTACCAACGGGCGATCGGCTACATAAAGCGCAGCTTCAGCAGCGCAGTACTAACGGTCAGCGAACGATTCGATGTTTCAATTTTGGGTTCGACGGCCGTCGCAAATGATCTTTCTGAATTTGACGAATACAGGCTGCTCGGCTTCTCCTATGCTATGCGCTCTGACTTGATACAGCGGTGGTATGCGCTTGACCTTTCCCTTGACAAGACACAGCTAGACAGCAAAGTCCATGAAGCACAGACTCAAATTGATTTTGCGGTCTCTAAAGCACTAATTCCATCAACTGCATTCAATACATTGATGCTCTTGAATGCATTGCAGACCACCCAAAAAGGTCAGGTAGTTGATGCAGGTGTTGCACAGCACTATGACTCTTTGATACGACGCCGCTTAGCTGACAGCGGCACTGCCGCAAAAGAAATAGATGGGATATATGCGTATCTAGCGCACTTTGCTTGGTGGCTCAGGACCAAAGATATTACTGCTTTTGACGATGCTGAATTGAAGGCATTCAACCAATACTTTTCGGATGAAATTCATCCCGTCCGTGCCGAACATACATTAAGCCTTTTAACTAAGGCACGACTACTTTCGGTGAGCGACGGGGCATATCAATTTCGCCACCCGTCGGCCCGATATTTTTTCCTTGCACACTATATTGCTGAGCATGCTCACGATGAGGCCGTGAAGTCCCACGCCATATCGGCATGCAGGCGACTCTACAAGAAAGACAATGCCAATCTGGTTGTATTTCTCGCAAGCAAAGTAGGGTCTGGATGGATCGTCAAGGAAGTTGCTGGCGTACTTGCTGATCTTCTCAAGAATGTGCCGATGTTTAGCGTGGTTACAGATTCGCGCACCCTAAACAGTTGGGTTTCCAGTACAGCGAAGTTAGCAGTTGAGGTAGATGGCAATCAGCAGGAAAATCGTCGCTTGGAGAGGGAGCGAAGCGAGGAAGCCCAAGCCCAAGAGGATAGTAGAGCAGAAGCGGCTGATGTAGATAGTGTCACTCAATTGGACGTTTTCACCCAAATCAATCTCGTATTTAAAACGAGTGAAATCTTGGGACTGATTTTGAAATCAAAATATGGAAGTCTTGATGCAAAAACAAAGAACGAAATTCTGAAACAGCTGTTTGATGGGCCACTTCGGGCGATTTCGTACTTCTTGAATGCAATCAATGACCAACCTGAAGCGTTGATCGAATACTTGAGCAACAGCTGGGCAGAAAAAATGCCTAACCTAAGCGCGGAGCAGCGTGCGAAGTTAGTCCAAAAGTACCTTTACTTTGCACTCGGCGCATATTCACAAGCGCTTTTGCAGCGCCAAGGTGAAATTGCTGGATCTCCTGACCTGACAAGTTATGTCATTTCTTTGTTAGATCGTGCAAATGAATCAGAGAACAAAGGGGAAACCCCGGTCGGGACGGCGTTGACTTATCGCTTACTCGCGGTTGCCACAAGACTTTCGTACCCTGGTGACGTGCCATTTTCAGACATTGAACGCATTGCAAAAGAAATGAAAAGCAATCCATTTGGTTTCACTTTATTGCAAGGCCTTGTTGGCAATCACTTGTATATGTTTCCGATTGCCTATCAGTCGCGGCAGAAGCTAGCGCAAGCCGTTGACTTGGACTTGCGAACCCAACTAGTGAAAGAGGTAACTTCTGCTGAAGAGAAGGTAATCCCATCCCGTACGTTTAAAAGCAGAAACGCTCAAAGTCTTCTTTCAAGACTCACCAGTTCGTTCCTGACCCGTAACAAAGTTTTGATGGATCAAATCACGGATAAGAGAAAACCCTTGAAGAACACTGATTCTGCTGATTCCGCTTCAGAGCGCAAATAATGCGCAACCCATAATGGGCTTGCGCTAGGCAGTCTTGGGCATAGTCATTGCTCGCAGTCCTTCCACTTATGCAACCCCAACCCATCCTCCATTTCTGGTTCGAAGAACTAACCCCCAAGCAGCATTTCGTCAAAGACGCCGCGCTGGACGAAACCATCCGCGCCCGCTTTGGCGACACGCTGGAGGCTGCAGCGCAGTGCGAGTTGTTTGCATGGCGCGCCACGGCCGCTGGAAGGCTGGCGGAAATCATCGTGCTGGACCAGTTCTCGCGCAACGTCTACCGCGACACGCCGCGCGCCTTTGCGCAGGACGCGTTTGCGCTGGTGTTGGCGCAAGAGCTGGTGGCCAGTGGGCTTGACAGCACCTTGCCCGCTGCACAGCGCGTGTTTGCCTACATGCCCTATATGCACAGCGAGTCCGCGTTGGTGCATACGCAGGCGGTAGCGCTGTTTACGCAGTTGGGCATACAAGACAACCTGAACTTCGAGCTGCGCCACAAGGCCATCATCGACCGCTTTGGCCGCTACCCGCACCGCAACGCGATTCTGGGGCGCGCCTCCAGTGCGGAAGAGCTGGCGTTTCTGGCCGAGCCGGGGTCTTCGTTCTAAGGCTTTGGTTCTGCGCAGCTTGGCCAAAATCCCGAATATTAGCAAATGTGCTAATATTCAACCTTAATGACTTGGTCCATCACCTATTACAGTGAGCGGGTTCGTAAAGAGGTTCTGGCCATGCCAGCAGGCATCGTGGCAGACTATGTCCGCCTGACCGATGCGATGGTTTTACATGGTGCTGATTTGCGAATGCCGCACTCCAGAGCCATGGGCGCAGGGCTATTCGAATTGCGCCCCAAGGGTCCTGAGGGCATTGGCCGTGTGTTTTATTGCACGCAGGTGGGCCACACTATCGTGGTGTTGCATTCATTTGTAAAGAAGACCCAAGAGACGCCAGACGCGGAACTGCGCTTGGCCCGTAAACGACTAAAGGATGTGCAACATGGCTGATACTGGCTACAAACCTGTGCCGCATGACGCGGCCTTTCGCAAAGCACTGCTGGCCAAGCCCGGTGTTAAAAAGGCATTTGATGCACTCGAAGAGGAATACACCGCACTTCACGCCATGCTGGACGCGCGCCAGGCGGCGGGCTTGACGCAAGCCGATGTGGCCAGCCGCATGGGTACCACGGTGTCTGCCGTCTCAAGACTGGAAGCGTCATTGCGCAGCGAAAAACATTCCCCGTCGTTTTCAACCTTGCGCAAATACGCACAAGCATGTGGCAAAAAGTTGGTCGTTCAAATGGTTTGATTGCTACTATTTTTATAGCATTCTTCTTATATTCCATGAGAACAACGGCTTTATTTGGTTTGTATTCCCGCTTTTTTGCAAGTCCGGCAATCCTAAACACGGCGTGGTGAAACACCGCTCGGGCCGTTGTCCGACAGACCCAGGCCCGCGCAGGGTGCATCCTGAGGCTCAGTCGCGCTGCAAGGCGCGCCTCAACCCTGACAGGAGCCCTCCATGCCGCAACACGCCACCATCACTGACCACGTCACCTACCGGCCCGGCGACGGCGCGCTACAGGTCATACCGCTGGGTGCGGTCGAGGTTGACCTGACAGACGACAGCGCCACGCTCAGCTGGTCGGAAGAAAACGGCGCGGCCGGGCTGACGGCCATCCCCCTGACGCAGTACAAAGAGTACGTGCGCCAGAAGCGAATCAAGGTCGTCAAGTAAGTAGCAAGCAGCGCAACAACGCGTCGCGCTGGTTGAAGAGGCTAAGGGCCCACTGGGTATTTGGGCTGCCCCGTCGCAGCAAACGCATCCAGATTGGCCAGCGTGGTACTGGCAATGGCGGCCAGCGCGTCTTCGGTAAAGAAGCCCTGGTGCCCGGTGACCACCACATTGGGGAAGGTGAGCAACCGGGCGAACACGTCGTCTTGGATGCCTGCGCCAGAGAGATCGCGAAAAAACAGGCCGCCCTCTTCCTCATAAACGTCCAGCCCCAGGCTGCCCAGCGTGCCGGCCTTGAGCGCATCGATGGCAGCCTGGGTGTCTATCACCGCGCCGCGGCTGGTGTTGAGCAGCATGGCGCCGCGCTTCATGCCGGCAAAGGCGGCGGCGTTGATCAGGTGGTGGGTGTGGGGGGTGAGCGGGCAATGCAGGCTGACCACATCGCTGCGGGCCAGCAGCTCGGGCAGGGGCACATACTGCACGCCCATGGCCACGCAGGCCGGGTTGGGCATCGGGTCAGCCGCCAGCAGCGTGCAGCCAAAGCCGGTCATCAGCTGGCAAAACGTCTGGCCAATGCGGCCGGTGCCCACAATGCCAACCGTGCGGCCATGCACGTCAAAGCCCAGCAAGCCGTCCAGCGCAAAGTTGCCCTCACGTACGCGGGCATGGGCACGGTGGATCTTGCGGTTCAGCGTGAGCAGCAGCGCCAACGTGTGCTCGGCCACGGCATGGGGCGAATACTCGGGCACGCGGCCCACGGCCATACCCAGTTCTTGCGCGGCCACCAGGTCGACCTGGTTAAAACCCGCACAGCGCAGCACCACCAGCCGCACGCCCAGGGCTTTGAGGCCCTGCAGCACCTTGCGGTCGAGCTGGTCGTTGACAAACGCGCACACCGCGTCTGCCCCCGCGGCAGTGGCTACGGTGCTGGCGTCGAGCCGCGCTTCCAGAAAGCTGAAGGTGTGTGCCGCAAAGCCCGGGCTGCGCTCCAGCGCCTGGCGGTCGTAAAGGCGGGTGCTGTAAACATGGACTTTCATGTCAGCCCCTATGGTGTTTTTTGTTTGAAGCCATTGGCCCCCCTGGTTGCTAACATCGTGCATAAGCTAACACGGGCACTTGCATGAGCCACCCAACCCCCAAACCCTTCGTGATCGGCGTAGCCGGCGGCAGCGGCAGCGGCAAATCGACGGTTACGCGCCAGGTGCTGGCATCCATCGGGCCGCAAATGGCTTCGGTGGTGTTTCAGGACGATTACTACTGCGACCAAAGCCATTTGTCGCCCAAGGCGCGTCGCAAAACCAATTATGACCATCCGCAAGCGTTTGACTGGCCCTTGCTGGTGCAGCACTTGCAAACTTTGTGCCGTGGCGAACCCATCGAAATGCCGACCTACGATTTTTCGCAGGACAACCGCGCCGCCCTAACCACCACCGTCAAGCCCTCGCCGGTGATTGTGGTCGAGGGCCTGTTTGCACTGTATGACGCTGACCTGCGCGACATGATGTCGCTGAAGATTTTTGTCGACACCGCACCCGACGTGCGCTTTATTCGCCGCCTACAACGTGACATTGCCGAGCGGGGTCGCAGCACAGAGAGCGTCATCACCCAATACATGGACACCGTGCGCCCCATGCACAAGCAGTTTATTGAGCCCACCAAGCGCCACGCCGATGTGATCTTGCCGCACGGCGCCAATGGCCCGGCGGTCGACATGATCACCACCAAGGTTGTCACCCTGATACGTGACCTCGCCTGACGGTAGTCACCCAGGCCCCAGCCGACCTGTCTGGCGTTGGAGTGCCTCGGCCCGCCCCGCCCTTCGCTGAACGGTTGCGCGCAGTGCACCAATGGGGCACCAACAGCAAGACTGCGCTACCCCAAGGCCTGCTCAAAATCCGCCAGCAAATCGGCCGTGTCTTCCAGCCCCACCGAGAAGCGGATCAGCCCTTCAGAAATGCCCATCTTCTGCCGGTTCTGCAAACCCATTTCCCAAAAGATGGTGGGCGCCACGGGGATAACCAAGCTGCGGGTGTCGCCCAGGCCGGTGGCGACCACGGGGAGTTTCAGGCGGTTCACAAACCGCAGGCAGGCGGCTTCATCGCCCACTTCAAAGGCCAACAACCACGAACCGGCCTTGAAGTGCTGCTTGGCAAAGGCGTGTTGCGGGTGCGATTCAAGCATCGGGTAAAACACCCGTTGTACGGCGGTATGGGATTCAAGGTACCCCGCCAGCTCCAGCGCCGTGTTGCTAGTTTGGGTGCAACGCAGCGCCAGCGTTTCAGCGCCCACACTGATCTGGTGGGCGTGTTCGGAGCTGAGTGTGCCGCCCATGTCGCGCAGGCCTTTTTTGCGCACTTGCTGCAGGCCCCAGCCTTTGGGGTCGCCGGTGCGGTAGTTGGCAAAAATATTGGGGTAGGCAGACCAGTCGAACACGCCGGTATCGGTAACCGCACCACCCAGCGCCGCACCGTGGCCGGCGATGGTTTTGGTGAGTGAATTGATGACCAAACCGGCACCCACGGTTTTGGGCAAAAACAGCCAGGGCGAAGTGATGGTGTTGTCCACAATGTAGAGCAGGCCGTGCTGTTTGCACAGCGCGCCTATGCCCGCCAAATCGGGCACCTGGGTGGCCGGGTTGGCGATGGTTTCAACAAACACCATGCGGGTGTTGGGCTTGATGGCGGCCGCCACGGCATCGGCTTGGGTGGCGTCGACCATGCTGATCTCGATGCCCAATTCGCGCAAGGTGCCCCACAAGGAGTTGGTGTTGCCAAACACGTACTGGCTGCTGACGAGGTGGTCGCCAGCCTTCAGCAGCGTGAGCGTCATCGCGGTGATCGCCGCCATGCCCGTGGCGAAACTGACGCTGCCGATGCCCTGCTCCATCTGCGTCACGCGCGCCTCCAGCGCCGCCGTGGTGGGTGTGCCCTGGCGCGCGTAGTTGAAGCCGCCTTTGACGGTGCCCTGGAACACACCGATCAGCTCTTCGACCGTTTCGTAGCCGTATTGCACCGACGTGTGAATCGGCTTGTGGATGCCGCCGTGCTCCACACCAAACTGGATGTCGGCGTGCACGTTGGCAGTGGTGAATCCGGGTTGCGTCATGTGCTGAATATAACGAATTGTCAAAAAGGAAACATCAGTCAAAACCAGCCAGCCGGCCCAGGTCCAGGCGCAACTGGCGCTGGCAACGCGCTGCCAGCGTGTGGTCGTGGGTGACGACAACAAAGGCGGTGCCCTGGTCGCGCGCGAGTTGCATCATCAGTTCAAACACGGCGTCTGCGGTGGCGCGGTCAAGGTTGCCGGTGGGTTCGTCGGCCAGCACACACGCCGGGCGCGTCACCAGCGCGCGGGCAATGGCAACGCGCTGGCGCTCGCCGCCCGACAATTCTGCCGGGCGATGCGCCAGGCGTCCAGTCAGGCCCACATGGGCCAGCATTTTGGCCGCTTCCTGGGCGCATTCTGCCCGCGGCATGCGCCTGATCCACAGCGGCATGGCCACATTGTCAAGGGCCGTGAACTCGGGCAACAAATGGTGGAACTGGTAGACAAAGCCGAGGTTCAGGTTGCGCAATTTTCCCTGGGCGGCCGCATCAAGCTGGCTCAAATCCTGGCCCTTGATCTCAACCGTGCCACTGGTCGGCGCGTCCAGCCCGCCAAGCAGGTGCAGCAGGGTGCTTTTGCCAGAGCCCGAAGCGCCAACGATGGCCAGGGTTTCACCCGCATGCACTTGAATGTCAACACCCTGAAGCACCGTGACGTCGAGCGGGCCTTCGGTGAAACGTTTGCTTAAACCCCTTGCACCAAGGACCACTTCCGTTCGGGCAAACCCTTGGACATGCTCAGGGCGAACGGTACTGACCGATCCCTCAATTGCCAATGCATCATTCATAACGCAAAGCCTCGGCCGGATTGACGCGGCTGGCGTGCCAGCTAGGGTAAATTGTCGCCACAAAGGCCAGCAGCAGCGAAATCACGGCAATCGGCAAGATGTCGGCCTGCTGCGGGTCGCTGGGCATGCGGCTGATCAGGTAAATGTCTTTGGGCAGAAAATTTGCAGAGAGCAGGCTCTCCAATGCGGGCACGATCACGTCGATGTTGTAGGCCACTCCCAGGCCCAGCAGCAGCCCGGCCAGCGTGCCGATCACCCCCACCATCGCGCCTTGCACGACAAAGATGCCCATGATGCTGCGCGGGCTGGCCCCCAACGTGCGCAGGATGGCGATGTCGGCGCGTTTGTCGGTCACCGTCATCACCAGGGTGCTCACCAGGTTAAACGCCGCCACCGCCACGATGAGGGTGAGGATGATGAACATCATGCGTTTTTCCAGCTGCACGGCGGCAAACCAGGTGCGGTTTTGCCGCGTCCAGTCGCGGATCAAAAAGTTACCGGTCAGGGTGTTTCCCAGCTCGGCGGCCACCTCGCGGGCCTTGTGCAAATCACGCAGCTTCAGGCGGATGCCGGTCGGTCCTTCGAGCCGGAAGATGCGCGCGGCATCGTCCACATGCATCATCGCCAGGCCCGCGTCGTATTCGTAATGGCCCGAATCAAAGACGCCGACCACCGTCATCTGCTTCAGGCGCGGCACCACCCCGGCTGGCGTCACCTGGGCGCTTGGCGCTATCAGGGTAATAGCGTCGCCCTCGCGCACTCCCATCTGGCGCGCCAGCTCTGCGCCCAGCACAATGCCAAACTGGCCAGGCACGAGCCGCGCCAACGTGGATTTTTTCAGGGCCTGCGCGAGGTCGGTCACCTCGGGCTCCAGCGCCGGGTCAATGCCCCGGATGATCGCGCCCTTCAGGTCTTCGCCGCGCCCAAGCAAACCCTGCGCGCCGATAAAGGGCGCCACGCCCAGCACCTGCGGGTTGGCACGCGCCTGCTTCAAGGTCAGCGCCAGGTCAGGCAAGGCGTCCCCATTGGGCGCAAACACCTCGACGTGTGAGATCACGCTCAACATGCGCGCGGTGACTTCTTTTTGAAACCCGTTCATCACGCTAAGCACAATGATCAGCGCCGCCACGCCCAGCGCAATGCCCAACATCGACACGCCGGAGATGAAGGATATGAAACCGTTGCGCCGTGTGCTGCGGCTGGCGCGGGTGTAGCGCCAACCGAGGAGGAGTTCGTAGGGAATTTCTATGGGAAGCGGCATGGGGCAAATGGAAGGTCGGGCGTCGGCAATTGTCCACTAAGCCACTACCCGACAATCGGCCCATGCATCTGCTGATTCCCTTCGCCCACAACCCGTCGCCAGATTGCCAAACGGCGCTGGCCGGGCTCAAGTTGCCCAATTTGCAGCAACTGCTGGGCCAATTGACCGCCACGGTGGATGACCGGGGAAGCCGGGACTCCCTCTCGCCGCCGCACGAGCGCGCTTTGGCTTCTGCACTCGGTTTGGCCGCACCAGGCGCCGCACCAAACGATGGTCTGCTGCCCTGGGGCGCGTGGCACGCGGCGCGCGCCGGGTTGGCCGCAGGTGAGTCAGCGTGGGCGGTGATCCACCCCTGCGTGTGGTCAGTACAAACCAAACACATCACGATGGGCGACCCCGCCGCTTTGCAGCTTACAGACACTGATTCACAAGCGCTGATGGCAGCGATGGTGCCCTATTTCGCTCAAGACGGCATTCACTTGCACCACGACGCGCCTGGCCGCTGGCTGGCCTGTGGCGGGGTGTTTCGCGGCCTGGCGACGGCATCCATTGACCGCGTGGCCAGCCGCAATGTGGACGACTGGTTGCCCAAAAGCGCTGCCGCCAAGAGCCTGCGCCGCTTGCAGCAGGAAATGCAGATGTTGCTTTACACCCATGCGCTGACCGAGGCGCGCGCAGAGGCGGGGAAGGCCGCCGTCAACTCTTTTTGGATGAGCGGCACCGGCTCCCTGCCCAGTGGCTTCGATGCGGCAACATCCGCCGACGCTTTCTCGCGCGTCGTGTGCCCAAGCGCTTTGCGCGACGCCGCGCTGGCAGAGAACTGGCCGGCCTGGGCTGACGCCTGGGCACAAATCGACACGACTGAATGCGCAGCGGCCCTGGCAGCTTTGAAGAATGGGCAAACCGTCCGCTTGACGCTGTGCGGCGATGCCCATGCGCACAGCTTACGCAGCCCAACACAGGGCGGCTGGGCCGGCTTGATGCGCCGCTTCAAAGGCCGGGCCAGCCCCCAGACCCTGCTGGCGACGCTGGACGGATCATGAAACTGGTTGCCCGGGAAGTCCCCCCCCGTGCCGCCTGGGCGCTGGAGCAAGCAGGCGTGCACCCGCTCCTGGCGCGGCTTTTCGCCGCGCGCGGCGTGGGCAGCAAAGCCGAGTTGGACGACGGCCTGGCCCTGCTCTTGCCGCCCGCATCGATGCACGGCACTTTGGAGGCCGCCGTATTGCTGGCCGATGCCATTGCCGCCGGCAAAAAGCTGTGCATCGTGGCGGATTACGACTGTGACGGCGCCACCGCCTGCGCCGTAGGGCTTCGCGGCTTGCGCCTGCTGGGGGCACAACACGCCAGCTACATCGTGCCTGACCGCGTGGTTGATGGTTACGGCCTGACCGCCCCGATCGCCGAACGCGTCAAGGCCAGCGGCGCAGACGTGTTGATCACCGTCGACAACGGCATTGCCAGCTTTGAAGGCGTCGCCCGCGCGCGCGCGCTGGGCCTGGCCGTGCTGGTGACGGACCACCATTTGCCGGCGTCTGTCAATGGCCAGATCGAGCTGCCAAACGCCCATGTGATCGTCAACCCCAACCAACCGGCTTGCGGGTTTGAGAGCAAATCCATCGCCGGCGTGGGCGTGATGTTTTATGTGCTGATGGCGCTGCGTGCCGAGTTACGCAAGCGGGGGGTCTTTAGCAATCTGGCCGCTGCGACGGGCCGCCCCGAGCAAGGCACGGCCCCTTTGGGGGGCAGCGCAGCACACGAGGTGACAAGCGTGGGGGTGCAAGTCACCCAGCCCAAATTGGATGCGCTCTTGCCGCTGGTCGCTCTAGGCACCGTCGCCGACGTGGTGAAACTCGACGCCAACAACCGTCGCCTCGTCGCGCAAGGCCTCAAACGCATCAGAAGCCATGCCATGCAAGCAGGCGTCGCTGCGCTTTTCACAGCCAGCGGCAGAAAATCAGAAGCCGCGACAACCTTCGATTTTGGCTTCGCGCTGGGCCCGCGCATCAATGCGGCGGGGCGTTTGGCCGACATGACGCTGGGCATCGAATGCCTGCTCACCGACGACGCCGCGCGCGCCACAGAACTGGCCAAAACGCTCGACGCCATCAACCGTGAGCGCCGCGACATTGAAGGCGGCATGCGGGATCAGGCACTTTTGATCGCCGAGGCTTTGGTCGATGAATCCACGGAGCCGCCGCCTGCGCTGTGTGTGTTCGACGCGAGTTTCCACGAAGGCGTGGTGGGCATCGTGGCTTCGCGGTTGAAAGACAAAATGCACCGCCCGGCCTTTGTCTTTGCGCAAAGCCGCGCGCCAGGCAAAGAACACGAACTCAAAGGCTCGGGCCGCTCGATTGCCGGCTTTCATTTGCGCGACGCGCTGGATCTGGTGGCCAAGCGCCATCCGGGCGTGTTGCTGCGGTTTGGCGGGCATGCGATGGCGGCGGGCTGCACCGTGCACGTGGATCAGCTGACGCAGTTTGAAGCGGGCCTGGCGCAGGTGGCCCGCGAATGGCTGGACGCCGCCACCTTGACGCGCCGGATGGACACCGACGGCCCCCTGGATCCGCAATACCGCCGTGCGGACATGGTCGACACCCTGCACCACGAGGTCTGGGGCCAGGGTTTTGCAGCGCCAGTTTTCAGTGAAGAGTTGGAGGTGGTGTCGCAGCGCCTCGTGGGTGAAAAACACCTGGCGCTCAAGCTCAAACACCAAGGCCAGCCGGTGGACGGCATTTGGTTTGGCCACACCCAGCCGCTGCCGCCACGCGCCACGCTGGCCTTCAGGCTGGATGCCGACGAGTGGAATGGCGTGCGAAGGGTTCGATTTTTGGTGGAAGGTGAAAGTCTTAATTGAAATTTAATTTTTAAAATTTATTTGAGAGAAAAATTTGCCATTAGGTCACGTAAAATATCCATAGTTAGATATATAAATTATATTAATTTTAATCATAAAATATACATTTATTTAAAAATAAATAAAAATAAACGGCATTTTAGGCGCTCTCATCCTAGGGAAAACCCAAAGAAGCCTAAAATTGAAGCGTGACTTCTCCATTGAACAACGGTTTCAAATCAATTCTGAACGCCGATCTGCATTGCCACTCTGTGGTCTCCGACGGCACCTTGACCCCCGAAGCACTGGCTGAGCGCGCCGCCAAAAATGGCGTCGAATTGTGGGCTTTGACCGACCACGACGAGATTGGCGGACAACACCGCGCGCTGGCAGCAGCCAAAGCACAGGGGATGAACTACCTCACCGGCACGGAAATTTCTGTCACCTTCATTGGCACCACGGTGCACATCGTCGGCTTGGGGTTCAACCCCGATGACGCGCACATGCGGGCGGGCCTCGAAAAAACCCGTGGCGGCCGCCGCGAGCGGGCCATGGAGATTTCTGAGGGACTGGCCAAAGTCGGCATCCAAGGCGCTTATGAAGGCGCGCTGAAATTCGTCGGCAACCCAGACTTGATCTCGCGCACCCATTTTGGCCGCTACCTCGTCGAGGCGGGTGTTTGCAAAGACACCAACGAAGTGTTTCGCAGATACCTCACCGAAGGCAAGCCCGGCTACGTCGAGCACAAATGGGCGAATCTCAAAGACGCCGTAACCTGGATCACACAAGGCGGCGGCATTGCCGTGATCGCACATCCGGCGCGTTACAAATTCAGCGCCAACGAAGAGTACGCGCTGTTTTCTGAATTCAAGGCGCACGGCGGGCAGGCCGTCGAAGTGGTGACTGGCAGCCATACTGTGGCCGAATACGACATCTACGCCAAAACCGCGCTTGAGTTTGGCCTGGCGGCTTCGCGCGGCAGCGATTTCCACGACCCGGTCGAGTCTCACACCGACTTGGGCACCCTGCCCTACCTGCCTGAACACCTCACGCCGGTGTGGGAACTGCTCGCGGATCGCATCCAGTGATGGCGGCGGGGTCGGCTGGCGTGCGCGCGGCGCCTGCCCTTGACGACCGCGTGCCCAGCCAACATGCGCTGGCAGGCATCGGGCTGCTGCTGCTGGCGGTGGCGTGTTTTGCCACGCTTGACACCACTGTCAAGTTTGTCAGCGGCAGTGTGCCGATCGCCATGGCGATGTGTTTCCGTTTTGCATTTCAGGCGGTCTCCACTACCGCCGTGGTGCTGCCCTTCAAGGGTTTGGCGGGCCTTCGCACCGCGCACCCGCGTTACCAGTTGTTGCGCGGCCTGCTCTTGGTCACCTCCAGCGCGCTGGCTTTTGTCAGCCTGCGTTTTACTTCGGTGGCAGAGTTCACCGCCATCGTGTCGCTCACACCTTTGATCATCACCTTGATCGCCGCGCTGAAATTGCATGAAAAGGTCTCTGCACTGCGCTGGGTGCTGGTCGTGGGTGGCTTCGCCGGCACGCTCGTCATCATCCGTCCCGACGGTGATGACTTCAACCTGGCACTGCTGCTGCCACTGGCCCTGGTCACCACCAGCACCTGGTTTCAGTTGCTCACCAGCCACTTGGCGCGCACGGAAGACCCGACCACCACCCACCTGTATACCGGCTGGATCGGCACCGTGGTCGCCACAGCCGCCCTGCCTTTTTTCTGGGTGCCGATCGAGTCCACCACGCTGTGGCTGGCCATGGGCCTGGTGGGTGTGATGGGCACGGTGGGCCATTTTGTGTTGATCCTGGCCTACAAGCAGGCCGAGCCTTCAGTGTTGACGCCATTTCTGTACGGGCAAATCGTGTTTGCCATGTTGGGCGGTTGGCTGTTGTTTGCCCATGTGCCAGACGCTTGGTCGCTCGGGGGCATTGCCATGATCACGGGTTGCGGCGCCCTGGGCACCTGGCTTACCTTGCGCGAAACGCGCGGCGCCAATCGCGTCTCGCCCGAACCGGTCGAATCCTGAGCCAGCGGCTCGGCTTGGCATAAAGCGATGGCGCAATATTTCGAACTCCACCCCGAGAACCCGCAGGCTCGGCTTCTGAAGCAGGCCGTGAGCCTGCTGGAGAAAGGCGGTGTGCTGGCGGTGCCCACCGATTCAAGTTACGCGCTGGTGTGCCATCTGGACGACAAGACCGCCGCCGAGAGCCTGCGACGGATTCGCGGCGTCGACGACAAACACCATCTGACCCTTTTGTGCCGGGACCTGGGCGAACTTGCCAACTATGCGCGAGTGGACAACCAGCAATACCGTCTGCTCAAATCAGCCACGCCGGGGTCCTACACCTTCATTTTGCTGGCCAGCAAGGAAGTGCCACGGCGCGTCAGCCACCCGCAGCGCAAAACCATTGGCCTGCGCGTGCCGGAGCATCGGGTTTTGAGTGACCTGCTCGCGCTACATAACGGCCCGTTGCTGGCAACGACCTTGATTCCGCGCGGTGAGACAGATCCCCTGAACGACGCGCACGACATCCGCGAACGTTATGAGCACGATGTCGCGGCTGTTCTCGACGCCGGCGCCTGCCCATTGGAGGCGACCACGGTGATTGACTTGAGCGAAGGCCCGCCCGTCGTGATCCGTGAAGGGCGCGGGTCGCTGGCGGCGCTGGGATTGTGACGTTGATAGCTGAAACACTCTGAGACAATGCCCCCATGGATCCTGTTGAACTTGTCCGAACCGTACTGATTTACGCCATCCCGGTGCTTTTTGCAATCACCGTGCACGAAGCGGCGCACGGCTATGCAGCGCGCCATTTTGGCGACGATACCGCTTATGTGATGGGCCGCATCACGCTCAACCCGCTCAAACACATCGACCCGGTGGGCACAATTTTGATGCCGCTGATGTTGTATTTTGCGACCTCAGGGGCCTTTCTGTTCGGTTACGCCAAGCCAGTGCCGGTGCGTTTTGGCAATCTTCGCAACCCCAAGCGCGACATGATTTGGGTGGCCTTGGCAGGGCCAGGGGCCAACCTGGTTCAAGCGCTGCTGTGGGGCATCCTGTTTTACCTGCTGACCGGGGCTGGCGTGAACGAGCCCTTCTTTCTCAAGATGTGCCAAGGTGGCATGTTGGTCAACGTGGTGATGTTCGCATTCAACCTGTTTCCGCTGCCGCCGCTGGACGGCGGGCGCATTCTGGTGGGTTTGCTGCCGTATCGCCAAGCCGAACTGGTCTCGCGCGTCGAACCCTGGGGTTTCTTCATTGTCATGGGGCTGGTGGTGATGGGTGTCGTCAGCAAACTGTGGATGCAGCCTCTGATGGCGCTGACATTTGGCGCGCTGGACATCGTGCTGGCTCCCTTGGCATGGCTGGTGAATTAATTCAATGGATCAAAAAAGCATGGGCGTGACACGTTTTCTCACCGGCATCACCACCTCTGGCACACCCCACCTGGGCAATTACGTCGGCTCCATCCGCCCGTCTGTGCGGGCCAGCCAACGCGCGGACGTGGAAAGCTTCTACTTTCTTGCAGATTACCACGCGCTCATCAAAATCGACGAGCCTGCACGCATCCAGCGCTCAACGCTGGAGATCGCGGCGAGCTGGCTGGCGGCGGGGTTGGATCCGTCCCGCGTCACGTTTTACCGCCAATCGGACATTCCAGAAATCCCCGAACTCACCTGGCTGTTGACCTGCGTTTGCGGCAAAGGCCTGCTGAACCGCGCACATGCCTACAAAGCCGCCGTTGACAAAAACCTGGCGGCAGACGCGGAAGCCGAGTCCGACATCAACACCGGCCTTTTCATGTACCCGGTGCTGATGGCGGCGGACATCTTGATGTTCAATTCGCACAAGGTGCCGGTGGGGCGAGACCAGGTCCAGCACCTGGAGATGACGCGCGACATGGCGGCCAGTTTCAACCACCGTTATGGTGAGCATTTCGTGTTACCCGAGGTGGTGATTGAAGAGAGCGTTGCCACGCTGCCCGGCCTGGACGGCCGCAAGATGAGCAAGAGTTATGACAACACGATTCCGCTCTTTTCGACGCGCGGTCAACTCAAAAAGCTGATCGCTGGCATCGTCACCGACTCGCGCGCTCCAGGTGAGCCCAAGGAGGTGGAAGGATCGGCGTTGTACCAGATCTACCAGGCCTTCGCTTCGGAGGAGGAAAGCGCCGCTCTGCGCAATGCCTATGCCAGCGGCATTGCCTGGGGTGACGCCAAACAACTGCTGTTTGAACGTATTGACCGCGAGATTGCGCCGATGCGCGCCACGTACGAAGCACTGATGGCAGACCCAGCCGGCGTGGAAGCCATTTTGCAGGCGGGAGCTGAAAAGGCGCGCCAGCTGTCAAAACCCTTCATGGCTCAGTTGCGCCATGCCGTGGGTTTGCGAGCTTTGTCGAGCAGCGCTGAAGTCAAATCCCAAAAGACCAATAAAGCCTCCTTGCCCGCCTTCAAGCAGTACCGTGATGCCGATGGCAAATTTTGTGTAACGCTTGTCGCAGCGAATGCGGAGGTTCTTTTGCGAACCAACGGTTTCGATTCAGTTCAAGAAGCTGCTGCCTTCATAAAAACTTTGCGCGAGACCGGAGCACTGCCTTTGGGAACAAGCTACGCTGCAGTCAGTCAGACCCGTGCGTTTGCAGAAGCTCTTGAAACACTTCGGGAGTCGTCTAAGGAGCGGGCTGATCGCCATACGCAACGAACATAGCAGTGCCGACTGCTAGAATGGCGGTCACTTGGAGAGATGGCAGAGTGGCCGAATGTACCTGACTCGAAATCAGGCGTACCGCAAGGTACCGTGGGTTCGAATCCCACTCTCTCCGCCACAATATTGATCATCTGGCAATGCCTTTGCCGCAAGCGCCGGCCCTCTTTTTGGACTGTTTGGCGGGTGTTGCGTCAAAGCGGCAATATGCATCTGAAAACGCAACCCGACCGGCATTCAGATGACAATGCACCGGCTCCTGGGCGACCAGGCAGAGATTTGCGAACCTGATGCCCAACCTCCAACCGAATGTCCAGTCCATTCGCAGCGATGCAGCGGAGAAGCTGCGCGCGAACCACCGCGAGCAGCAGGTCGTATTGGACAACGCGGGTGTCGGCATTGCCTTGATCAAGCAGCGCAAAGTCCAGCGGTGCAACCAGCGTTTTGCCGAAATTTACGGCTACGCAGACGTAGCCGGGATCTTGGGGATCAGCACGGTTTCGCTTTACCCCGACGAGGCTACGTTTAAGGCACTTGGCAAAGCCGCGTATCCAGTCATGGCGGGTGGACGGGCTTACAAGGCAGAGATCCAGATTTCCAGACAGGATGGCGAACGGCGCTGGGCGAATGTCACTGGCAAATTGATTGACCCTGCTGATCCGGATCAGGGTTCGATATGGATCGTTGACGACATCAGTGAGCAAAAAGCGGCCCAGGCCCATTTGCAGACCGTGATGTTTGAGCAGAGCCTCATTCTCGACAACGCGATGGTTGGCATCGTCTTTTTGCGGGAACGCAAAGTCACGCAGTGCAACCGCAGTTTTGAAGCCTTGTTCGGCTATGAAGCTGGAGAACTCAAGGGCAGTTCGTCGCGCCAGTGGTATTTGTCTGAACAGGATTGGCTCGATGCCGGAGAGCGCTGTTACGCTCCGTTTGCCGCTGGTGAAGCGTTTGAAGGTGAAATGTTCTTGCGCCGCAAAGATGGCTCGCCCATTATCTGTGATGTCCGCGCCAAGGCGATCGACGCCACCAACCCAACGCGTGGTTCGATCTGGATCACGATGGACATCACAGCCCGAAAACATGCGGAATTCGAATTGATCCAGGCGCGGGAAAACCTGGAAAAACTGATCGACCTTCGGACGGGTGAGCTGAAAAACACGGTCAAGGAACTTGAGATCAAGGCAGAGCAGCAAAAGAGTTCAGAGCGTCATATCAAACAACTGGCGCATTTTGACCCACTCACCGGTTTGCCCAACCGCCTGTTGCTCAATGAGCGCTGCAACCACGACCTGAGTGTGGCGCAGCGTCGTCAGCATCCGGTGGCGCTGATGTTTCTGGATCTGGATCATTTCAAGATCATCAATGATTCTTTGGGCCACCGCGTCGGTGACAACGTGCTTGTGGAGTTGTCGGGGCGGCTCAAATCCGTCATGCGTGAGCAGGATACTGTCGCCAGGCTAGGTGGCGACGAATTCATTTTGTTATTGCCCGATACCGATGCCGCAGGCGCTGCGAGGGTGGCAGAGCGGGTGCTCCAAATTGCGCAGCAACCTTTACAGATTGAACATCATGAACTGAGCGTAACGCCCTCCATCGGCATTGCCATGTTCCCCAAGGACGGACAAAATCTGGACAGCCTTTCCAAGTGTGCAGACGCCGCAATGTACCGCGCCAAAGCCGACGGACGCAATAGTTACCGCTTCTTCACGGATGAGATCCAGGCCATATCTGATCGAGCTTTGGCGTTGGGCAATGCGCTTCGGCGCGCTCTTGAACGCGATCAGTTTGAATTGCACTATCAACCGCAGATATGCCTGCAAACTGGCAATAAGGTCGGCGCTGAAGCGTTGCTTCGGTGGCACCACCCCGATCTGGGTTCGGTGTCGCCATCGGAATTCATTCCGCTGGCGGAAAGCGGTGGTTTGATTTTGCCCATCGGGGAATGGGTGATTGGCACTGCCATCACCCAACTGGCAAGTTGGATCGAGCGTGGCATGGCGCCGATCACCGTGTCCGTCAACTTGTCATCGGTGCAGTTTCGCCAGTCCAACCTGCCGCAGCTCGTGGCCGACAAGCTCAACCAAGCCGGTGTCCCCGCCACGCTGTTCGGACTTGAGTTGACCGAAAGTGTGGCGATGACCAACCCGCAGGCCGCCATTGCCATCATGGATGACTTCCATGGCCGGGGCATCCGCATTTCCATCGACGACTTCGGCACCGGTTATTCGTCTTTGAGTTATCTGAAGCGGTTCCAGATTGACAAGCTCAAAATTGACCAATCCTTTGTCCAGGACATTGAGCATGATCCGGAAGACAAGGCAATTGTCCACGCCATCATCAGCATGGCGGCCAGCCTGGGCCTGGAAACGCTGGCTGAAGGTGTGGAAACGCAAGGTCAGCTTGATTTTTTACGCGCCAAAGGGTGCACGCAGGCCCAGGGTTACCTCTTCAGCAAACCACTTCCTGCCGACCAGTTTGAGGCTTATATCCATGGCTCGACCATGTGATTGCGCCGCACGATGGAAGGAAACAGTTTCCACCATATCGCCGCAATCATGATGGTCGCCACACCACCCACCAGAACCGAACCGACTGGCCCCCACCAGGCTGCAGTGACGCCGGATTCGAATTCGCCCAACTGGTTGGAGGCACCAATGAAGATCGAGTTGACAGCACTGACGCGTCCCCGCATGGCGTCGGGGGTTTCAAGCTGAACCAGTGTTTGGCGGACTACCACATTGACCATGTCGGCTGCGCCGGAGAAGGCCAGCACCAACATTGACAACAAAAAACTCTCCGACACAGAGAACACTATCATGGCTGCGCCATAAGCTGCCACCGACATCAGCAACTTGAAGCCCACCTTGGTTTTTAGCGGCCAACGGGCCAGCGCAATGGAGGTCAACAAGGCACCGACGGCGGGTGCGCTGCGCAAGAACCCCAAGCCCATGGGGCCAACTTGCAAAATGTCTTTGGCAAACATGGGCAACAAAGCTGTCGCGCCACCCAGTACACCCGCCAACAAATCCAGAGACAAGGCACCGAGCAGCAGCCTGCGATCAAGGACGAATTTGACACCGGCAAACACCGTTGCCCAGGTCGTAGGCTCCTGCTCTGCGGGTTTGATGCGGATATTGAGCCGCACCATCAAAATAAAACCGATGCACGACAACGCTGCGCAGGTGGCATATACCGTACTGGCCCCGGCGACAAATATCAGCCCGCCAAAGGCTGGCCCGCCAACAACCGCCGCCTGGATGCCCGCCGCGCTGAACGCCGTCGCCCGAGCCAACAGCACCTGCGGCACCAAGAGCGGCGTCAACGACTGCTGCGCAGGCATTTGAAAGGCCCGCACCACACCGACAAGCACCGACAGGCTGAGCAGCAATTCTCGGGAAATCACCGGAAACCACTCGGCGACTCTGGAGAATGAAGCCCAGGGTGCCGCGCCGGGCAATTGCAGAGAGCCCGCCATCAAAAGCAGCGCCATTGCCATTTGCGACAACAGACAACACGCGACGATGTGGATGCGCTCCAGCCGATCGGCCACGTGCCCGGCGGGCAAGGTCAACACCAGCGCCGGGACAAACTGGTACAGGCCCACCAGCCCCAAATCCCAGGCGTTGCCGGTAAGCTCGTACATCTGCCAACCGAGCGCAACCAGCAGCATCTGGTTGCCGGTGGTGCCAAACAGGCGCGCAAACCACACGTTGACAAACGCGCGCTGGCCCACGAGGGCAGCAAAACTATCGGGAGTCGGTGAAGTCAGGAGAAAACTCGCGGCAAAGAGGCGAGTGAAGCGGTGTTATTCCTTTTCTAAATCATTCGTGAAATAGTCGCGCCGACGAAGACAGTGCTACAGCACGGCTAGGAGGTGCAACGACGTTCACGGATGCCTTAGAAATGGAATTATTTTCGAATGGCCGCAAGCACATCCACACGTTTGAGCAACTCACGGTCGTTCCAGGGTTTCTTGAAAATGCCGTAAAGGCCCTGGATGTTGTGCACCCGTGCCTGCATTTCGTCATGTCCGGTGATGGCGATCACCGGCAGGTCTTCAGTCTCCAAGCTGCCTTGAATGGCCGCTATCAACTCAAAACCGTCCATATTGGGCATTTCAAGGTCGGTGATGACCACCGAAAACTTGGTTTTGGCAATAGCTTCCAAGGCCTCGACGCCGTCGTTCGCTGTGGCGACATCGTAGCCCTGCGTTTCAAACAATTTGCGCAACTTCGCGCGGGGCACGGCCGAATCATCCACAACCAGAATGCGGATTTTGGCCGCCATCGCGGCTTCAATGGTGTTGCCGACGCTCCCGGTCTTGCGTAGGTCGATAACCTGGGTTTTTTCATGCACGCTGAGTGGCAGATCGATGCCGCCGCCCGGTGAAACGCTGACGCCATGGCCAGGCGGATTCACCTCGAAATGTGCGGGCTGCCCCACCGGGATGTCGATCGACTCCGCCGATTCGGCCCGACCCGCAATCGGCGCAGGCTCAGGAATATCGGCAATATGGTCGCTTCCACCACGACGCAGGCCAAAAAATATCAGCAATAGCCCGATGGGCACGGCAATCGCAAACGGCACCAAATAGGCCTGAAACAGGTCAGCAAAATTGAACATCATGAGATTGGGTCTCGTCCTCTTTGTCGTATGTTCGAGCCGTCAACGGCGATATTGAGAGTATCAATCGCAAAACACAGGCGGTCAAGCCAAGCCGGGGTGCAGGCGTGGCGCGCGCGTCACGCTGCAAGCGCTGTCAGCCCACCCATATAGGGTTGAAGTACGGGGGGCACGGTCACCGAGCCGTCGGCATTCTGGTAGTTCTCCAGCACCGCCACCAAGGTGCGCCCTACCGCCAGTCCGGATCCATTCAAGGTATGCACCAGCTCGTTTTTGCCCTGTTGGTTCTTGAACCGGGCCTGAAGCCGACGGGCCTGAAACGCCTCGCAATTGGAGACCGAGCTGATTTCACGGTAGGCGTTTTGAGCGGGCAACCAGACCTCCAGATCGTAGGTTTTAGCCGAGCTCGGGCCCATGTCACCGGTGCAAAGCGACATCACGCGGTACGGCAGCCCCAGTTTCTGCAAAATCGCCTCGGCGTGGCCCGTCATGGCTTCGAGCGCTTCATAACTTTTGTCAGGATGCACGATTTGCACCATCTCAACTTTGTCAAACTGGTGCTGGCGGATCATGCCCCGCGTGTCGCGCCCATAGGAGCCCGCTTCGGAGCGGAAACACGGCGTGTGGGCGGTGTATTTCAACGGCAGATCGCTCACGGGCACCACCACGTCACGCACAAAGTTGGTCAAAGTGACTTCGCTGGTGGGAATCAAATACAAGGCCGCGTTGTCGGCCATCGGCTCGGCGTCTTGCCCCCCTTTTTTGGCGGCAAACAGGTCGGCTTCAAATTTGGGCAACTGCCCCGTGCCTCTGAGCGTGTCGGCGTTGACGATGTACGGCGTGTAACACTCGGTGTACCCGTGTTCACGCGTCTGCACATCAAGCATGAGCTGCGCCAAAGCCCGGTGCAGGCGGGCGATTTGGCCTTTCATCACGGTAAACCGGGCACCGGTCAGTTTCACGCCCATGTCGAAATCCAAACCGAGCGGCGTGCCAACGTCGACGTGGTCCTTGACCTCAAAATCAAAAACCCGAGGTGCATTGCCGTTGGGGTTCCAGCGCCGCACCTCGACATTGCCGTGTTCGTCTGCCCCCACGGGCACGCTTTCATGCGGTAAATTGGGTACTGCCAACAGGAGCGCGCTCAATTCTTGCTGCAAGACATCCAGACGAGTGGCAGAAGACTCCAGCTCCGCCTTCAAACTGCTGACTTCGGCCATCGCTGCCTCAGCTTCACCCGCCCCGGCCGCACCTTTGGCCTTCAACTGGCCAATCTGTTTGCTCAAAGCATTGCGTTTGGCCTGTAGCTCTTCCGTGCGGGACTGCAAGGTTTTGCGCTCAGCCTCCAATCCCCGAAACGCGTCAACGTTCAGGAAAGTTTGAGGTTTTTTGCGAGTTTCCAGCCGTTTGACGGCGGATTCAAGGTCTTTTCGCAGCAGAAGGATGTCAAGCATGGGTTGATTTTAGTTTCAGCCCCTTGGGCAGGGGGAATTTGGTGGTTTCCTGCACCCCGTCGAGTATGCGCACCGACACCGCGCCGAGCGCTTTGATCCGGTCGATCACCTGCTTGACCAGAATTTCGGGCGCCGAGGCACCGGCCGTCAGGCCGACCCGCTGTTTGCCATCCAGCCAGTGGGTTTGCAATTCGTCTGGGCTGTCCACCATGTAGCTGTCCACGCCGAGTTTGCGCGCCAGCTCGGCCAGCCGGTTGCTGTTGGAACTGCTAGGGCTGCCCACCACAATCACCACATCCACCAGAGGCGACATGACTTTGATGGCATCCTGCCGGTTTTGTGTGGCGTAACAGATGTCTTGCTGCTTCGGGCTACGCACTTGGGGAAACCGCGCTTTGACCGCTGCAGCAATGTCGGCAGCGTCGTCCACGCTGAGCGTTGTTTGCGTGACCACTGCGAGTTTCTCCGTCTGGCGCGGGTTCACCCGCGCAACATCTGCCACATCTTCAACCAAATGGATACCGCCTTCCAGTTGGCCCATGGTGCCTTCTACTTCCGGATGGCCTTTGTGGCCGATCATGATGAATTCGAAACCTTCTTTGTGCAGCTTGGCGACTTCCACGTGCACCTTGGTCACCAACGGGCAGGTGGCATCAAAAATCTGGAAACCACGACGCGTGGCGTCTTGCTGGATGGCTTTGCTGACGCCATGGGCACTGAACACCAAGGTGGCACCTGGCGGCACATCATTCAAGTCTTCGATGAAGATCGCGCCTTTGGCTTTGAGATCTTCGACCACATAGGTGTTGTGCACGATTTCATGGCGCACGTAAATCGGGCGGCCAAATTTGGTCAAGGCGCGCTCGACAATTTCGATGGCGCGATCCACTCCGGCGCAGAACCCACGCGGCTCGGCCAGGACGATTTCCAGTTGCGGCTGCGTGCCAGATGGCGATGTCATAAAACCCCGATCAACTCGACTTCGAACGTCACGGGCTGCCCCGCCAACGGGTGGTTGAAGTCAAACAAGACCGCCTCCCCGCCCTGCTTTTGACCCGCGCGCAGCACCGCCCCGGCGTATTGGCCCAAGCCATCGGGCGTGGGGAACTGCACCACGTCGCCGGGCCGATAGGCCTCCAGCGGGTCGCCCAGTTCGTTGAGCAGTTTGCGGGCCACCCATTGCACCATGTCGGCATTGCGCTCGCCAAAGGCCGCACCAGCGGCAAGTTCGAAGGTCGCGCGGGCGCCCTCTTGCAGGCCGATCAGGTGCTGCTCCAAAGCGGGTGACAAGGCCCCTTGCCCGAGCGACAAAGTGGAAGGTTTGCCGCCAAAGGTGTTGATGATGTCGCCCGCAGGACCTCCCAGGCGGTAGTGCAGGGTGAGGAAGGAGTCCGGTTGGGCTCGATTGGCGGCGACGGCGGGGACAGGCTTGGTGGCGTAAGCGCTGGTAGGTGCCCGCTCAATGGTTGTTGTCATGTGGCTCTCGTTAAACTGGCCCCTATTGTAGAAACCAAGGCCAAGGCTGCCCGATGTCGCTCAAAAACCTCCCCGTTGACGCCCGCCCGCGCGAAAAGCTGCTGGCGCGTGGGCCGGGCGCACTGAGCGACACCGAATTGCTGGCGCTGCTGCTGCGCACCGGCATCCAGGGCAAAGGCGTGCTGCAACTGGCCGACGAGTTGCTGCAACTGAAGCCCAGTGACGCCTCGGGTGACGGCGGTGGTAACGGCACCGGAGGTTTTGACGGTATCGCCGGCCTGCTGAACGCCAGCGCGGACGATCTGAAACGCGTCAAGGGCCTGGGCCCGGCCAAACGCGCCGAACTGGTGGCCGTGCTCGAGCTGGCGCGCCGCGCGCTGGCGCAAAAACTCAGCGAACGCGCCGTGTTGGCCACACCCGAGGCGATGAAGCAGTACCTGCAACTGCAGCTCGCAAGCCGGCCTTATGAGGTGTTTGCCGTGTTGTTCCTGGACATCGGCATGCGCATGATCACACTGGAGGAGATGTTTCGCGGCACCTTGACGCAGACCTCGGTCTACCCGCGCGAAGTTGTGCTCAAGGCCCTGCACCACAAGGCCAGCCATGTGGTGCTGGCGCACAACCACCCCAGCGGCTCGGTTCAGCCGTCCAAAGCCGACGAGTCCCTGACACGCACGCTGAAGTTGGCCCTAGCGCTGATTGACGTGCAGGTACTCGACCACGTGATCGTGGCGCCGGGTGAGGCCTGCTCAATGGCCGAGCGGGGGCTCTTGTGACGCCAGCCAAACCCCGCATGACAACGCTGGCCGACCTGAAAAGCGTCAAACTCGCCATCGGAGAGCGCGCCAGGCTGGACGCGCTGGCTGCCGTGCGCCACGCGCTGGCGCAGCAACGCGCGGCCGCAGAGAAAAACCTCTTTGCCAACGCAGCGGGCCTGGTTCGCCCACTGCCCGACAAACGCAGCGCGCAGTTTAAGAAAGCGCCTCCGTCGCCCTTCCCCCGCCAGCAGCAGCTCGATGACCAGGCGGTGCTGGCCGAGGCCATCAGTGACGAATTCGACGCCAGCACCCTGCTGGAAGTGGACGATGCCCTGAGTTACCGCCAAAGCGGTATTGGCACGGACGTGACCCGCAAGCTGCGCCGTGGCAACTGGAGCATCCAGGCGCAACTCGATTTGCATGGATTGCGCAGCGACGAGGCGCGTGAACGCCTGGGCGCGTTTATCCGGGAGTCGTCAAAACACGGCCTGCGCTGCGTGCGCGTGGTGCACGGCAAAGGCCTGGGCTCGCCGGGCAAGGCACCGGTGCTGAAAAACAAGGTGCACAGCTGGCTGGCGCAAAAGAAGGAAGTGCTGGCCTTTGTGCAAGCCAAGCCGGCTGACGGCGGCGCCGGGGCGCTAGTGGTGCTCTTGCAGGCGGGGTGAAGGGCAATTGAAGCGCTTCTGAGCCATTTGCTTAAATTTCTTTGAACTTTAGCTCTCGTGGAACACACATAGCTAACTATTTTATTTATAGCGCGTCGTTGGCGTTGCGCCGCCGCCTGCCCGGCGCGGTGGCAGCGGATGACTCAAAACCCGTTGAAGACGACTTTTAGAAATTGACGCTGGCTGGCTGGCTCCCAAACCACGTCCATACGGCAAAATGGCGTTGAAAATCAGAGATCATTGATGTCTGCCTCTTCACACGAACCGTCTCAAGCACTCCCACCACGATGATCAGCTTCTTTTCGATCCAGCATGAGCTCCACGCGCCCGAGCACGAGTTCTTCCGTGGCGAACGTGTACCCTGCTTTGAGTCTCCTTCGAGAGTCACTTTTGTCATCGAGGAACTCATTGCGCGCGGCCATGAGATCCGGTCACCGGCACTCGACAGCTCGGGCTTTTTGACCCAGGTCCATACAGCACGGTATCTGGCCTTCCTCACGACGGCTTGGGCACAGTGGCTGGAAGTCGACCCGGCCAATGCAACATCACAGCCCTTCCCTTCCATTTGGCCCATCCGCTCACTGCGTGATGACCAGGAGCCGGTCAATTTCACGGCCAGGCTGGGCCTCTATTCGATGGACAACGGCACGCCCCTGGTGGCCGGTACGTGGGCTGCGGCCAAGGCGGGCGCAGATGCTGTGGTCAGCGCCGCAAGCCTCTTATCCACCGGCCACAGGGCTGCGTTCTGCGCAACACGCCCTCCTGGCCACCACGCCGGGGCCGACTTTATGGGCGGGTACTGCTTCCTGAACAACGCCGCGGTGGCCTCGCAGACGCTGCTGGCGGATGGCTGCACGCGTGTCGCGATCCTGGATGTGGACTACCACCACGGAAACGGCACGCAGAGCATCTTCTATGAACGAGCGGACGTTCTGGTTGTCAATATCCACGGTGATCCGCGCACGGAGTACCCGTTTTACCTGGGGCATGCGGATGAAACCGGCATCGGCAATGGCGCTGGCTTCAACCTGAATTTGCCCTTGCCGGCCGGAACGACGGCAGAAAACTGGTTCCTGGCGCTGGAAGCTGCCTGCAGCCGGGTTGAAGCGCACGGCGCGGACGCCCTGGTCGTTTCCCTCGGCCTGGACACCTTCGCAGGCGACCCGATCACGAAATTTGCCCTGCTGTCGCAAGACTTCTTGCGGCTGGGACGCCGGTTGAAGCGTCTGGGCCTCCCCACGATATTCATACTGGAGGGCGGCTACGCGGCCCGGGAGCTGGGCGTCAACGCCGTCAACGTGCTGGATGCGTTCGAAGCGTCCTGACCACCGAGCCGCAGCCGAAACAGCTCAAGCCGGCGTATTGCGCATCCAGTCTGCCGTTTTGTAAAAACTTTCACGCAGCCGCGCGCGCAGGTCTTCGTCAACACCGGCCTCTCCCATCGCCTGGTCCATGCAGGCCAGCCATTGGTCGCGCTCGAGGATGCCGATCTTGAAAGGCATGTGCCGCGCCCTCAGCGCCGGGTGTCCAAAACGCTCGGTGTAGTGTTGCGGGCCGCCCAGCCAGCCGCACAGGAACCAAAACAGGTGTTGCCGCGCCTTGACCAAATCCGCGCCATGCACTGCCCGCAGGGCGCTGTACGCAGGCTCCGAATCCATCAAATCATAAAACCGCTCGACCATCGCTTTGACTTGGGCCTCACCGCCGATCCCCTCAAAGGGGGTGACGAAGGCCGGTTTTTCCTGAATTTTCATGGGAAAGCGCGAGCTTGAAG
>JANLYO010000216.1:0-7405 GCA_031365665.1 Rhodoferax sp.
TTTTCATGTCCGGGTTGCTGGCTTGCCGGCCCTGCGTTTGCGAACCGGCACGGGCGCGGTCTTTGCGACCCAAGGCACGGCCCTGCCCCGCAACTCGGCAAGTGCTTCATGGGTGGTCAACCCATCGTCCACCGCCTTGCCCAGCCAACGGCTGAGGTCAAGCGCCACCTTTTTCTCGACCACAAGCCGGTTGCCCTCGATGCGGATTTGCAGCTTGCTGCCTGACTTGAGGCCCAGCGCATCGCGCGCTTCCTTCGGGATAACAATCTGGCCGCGCTCGGCCAGCGTCAATTCAATGGTTTCCATGGTGTACCCCCAAGCACTGAATTTATCAGTACGAATAATTAGGTATGAAATAATTTATCGTATTCTATACTCCACCTGAAAAATTGACACCCCCCAGCTATTGATCAATTGAGGGGCTTGTTTTTTTGGCCCAGCCAACTGACCGCCCTCTTCGCCGCCTCGCGGCCGGTGTAGGCGCAGGCCTGGGTGCCACCGTCGCCGTAGTCTTTCACGGCATCACCCACATGCCAGAAGTTGGGCAAGGGCGTGTCTTGCGGCAAATCGAACCCGGCGCAGGAGCGTTGCGCGGGCCAGTCGCCGCGCATCACGCGCACGGACAGCATTTTGGCTTTGGCAAACGCGGGGAACTCGTCGCGCAGGTCTTGCAACGCGGCTTCGATTTCTGGCGCTTCATCAAAATCGCCCAAGGCGGGTTTGGGCACCGCATAGGCCACGTACAAATACCAACCGGGCGGCGCCAGCTCGGGGCAGGTGGCGCTGAGTTCACCCATGTTGCACAGACGGCGCGTGCGGCCAAAAGTGATGAGGCCCGGCGCGTCGATCAGGCGCTCCTGGGTGGCAAAATTGATGACGATGTTGGCGGCGGGCTTGGTCGTCGAAGCAGCCATCTTGACGTAGTCCTGGCCAAAAGCGTCTGCGCCGGGCAAGCAGGCCGTGGCGCGGGGGCCGAGGTTGCTGATGACGCTATGGGCTTGGATGCGGCAGGCGACGCCATCCACCAGCACATCAACCCCTGATGCACTGCCCTGGGTGGCGTGCAAACCGGTGACAGGCGCATTGAGCCATATCTCGCCGCCACGGCTTCGGATGCCACCGGCCAGGTCGTCCCAGATGCCCACTGTTCCACGCGGGCAAAAGCCAAAACGCTTGAACGCGCCCTTGACAGCAAAATAAGTCAAGAAGGCGCGCGCCGGCACTTCGTCCAGGTTGGCGGCGAAGATGGCGGCGCACAGGTTGCGGAAAATCGCGTGCACCGTCTCGTTGGTGGTGTAGGTGGAGAGCCACTGGGCGGTGGTGAGTTTGGCTTCCGGCAAATCCCCCGCGCGGGCATCGGCAAATTTGGCGCCGATTTTGGCCGCCTGTTTGGTGAAGCTGCCCAACAGCAGACCCCAACCGCCTTTGGCAACGTTGATGGTTTTGCCATCAATGCGGAACACCGTGGCCGGGTTGGGTTCGCGGATGTCCAGCGGCACACCCAGCAGGTCGAAAGTCTCTTCAAACACCCCGCCGCGCTCGATGGCGATGGCCCCCACGTTGACGGTGAAGCCGTCGATCTGCTCGCTGGATGCGCGGCCGCCCACGCGATCGCGGCTTTCCAGCACCAGCACCTTTTTGCCGGCCGCAACCAAACGAGCGGCGGCGCACAGACCCCCTGCGCCTGCGCCCAGGATGACGGAGTCGTAAATCAGATCTGAAGGCTCTCGCTTGGTGTCGCTGCTTGTCATGTATTTCCTAAGTCCTGTGCTGAAGGTGTTTTTTCAGGAAAAGCCCCTGTGAAGCGATCGCCGCAGCGGCTTGCGGCAACTCAATTGGAAACTGCTGGAAGACATGGATCATGTCGTCCCAAACTTCCAGGCTGACGTCGACGCCGGCAGTTTTCGCCCTGCCAGCAAAGGCCGTGGAATCACTGAGCACGGTCTCGCAGTCGCCCACCTGGATCAGCAGCGGGGGCAGCCCCTGCACATTGGCAAACAGAGGCGATGCCAACGGATCGCAAGGGTCGCGATCTTCGCCCTGCCCGTCTTTGCCCAGGTAGCTGCCGGCCATGGCGAGGATCATCGGGCGCTGGTGGATCGGGTCAACACTGGAACGGGTGGTGTAACTTTCACCGCTGGCGCTCAAGTCCGTCCAGGGCGACATCAGCACCGCCGCTGCAGGCAAGGCCTGGCCCGCATCGCGCAGCGCCAGCAGCAATGACAGCGCCAGGCCGCCACCTGCGGAGTCGCCTGCCAGCGCCACATTCGCGCCCCCGAAGCCCTGCGCCGCCAACCATGCATGGACCGTCAGCGCATCCTGCAACGGTGCCGGGAAACAATGCTCGGGCGCCAAACGGTAATCAACACCCAACACCCGGCATGCTGACGCGGCCGACAGCCGCACCATCAATTCGCGGTGCGAGAGCAGCGAACCGACCCGAAACCCGCCGCCATGGAAATAAACCACCACCCTGTCTGCACAGGCGTTGGGCGCAGTGATCCACTGCACCGGGACACTGCGGGCTGACGCGGTTTCAAAGCGTGTGCCGGCAAACTCCGCAGGCAGCTCACGCCCAAACAGGGCATCCCAATCCAGGCGCATTTGCGCCGCCGGGGTGTTGCGGCTCCAGCCCCGGTAAACGGCGGTGATGCGATTGACAACGCCATCGACAGCAGCGGCAGTCGATTCAGCCGTCTGGCATGCGACCTGGGCAGACGTCGAAACAGTCTGAGGATTCATGCCCCACAGCCCATGCCGCCCGAAACGCCAAGCGTTTCTCCAGTGATGAACCCGGCGCCGTTTGAGGCTAAAAAAGCCACCGCCGCCGCCACTTCGCCGGGTGTGCCCAAACGGCCCGCCAGCGTGGCCTGGGTCATGGCTTTCAGCAGCGGCTCTCCGCCCTGCGCCACGGCTGCACGCAGCATCGGCGTGTCAATCGGGCCGGGAGCGATCACGTTGGCGGTGATGCCAAAACGCCCGTTCTCGCGGGCGATGGATTTCGTGAAGGCGATCACGCCGCCTTTGGCCGCCGCGTAGACCGCGCCGCCGCGCGAACCCATGCGCCCGGCCTCGGAGGCGATGTTGATGATGCGCCCAAAACCGGCTTTTTGCATGGCTGGCAAGGCCGCGTGTGTTGTGGCAAAAACAGACTCCAGGTTGACCGACAGCAAACGCCGCCAGTCTTGCGCCGTGGTGTTGGTGAAAAAGGCGTGCTGGTCCAGCCCGGCGTTGTTGACCAGAATCTCAAACGCCCCCTGGGCTGCCGCCAGGCTGGTCATGACCTGCGCCACGCGATCCAGGTCAGTCACATCCAGCGCCACGGCCGTCGCGCCGATCTGCTGCGCCAACGCCTGGGCGCCAGGTAAATCCAGGTCAGCAATAAGCACCTGCGCGCCATCGGCAGCCAGGCGGCGCGCGATGGCAGCACCAATGCCGCTGGCTCCGCCAGTGACAAAAGCCCTGCGCCCAGCCAACGGCAATGGGTGGCTCATGGCATTACTTCCCAGTGAACCGGGGCGCGCGTTTTTCAATCACCGCGCTCAGGCCTTCCAGCGCGTCGGCCATGCCGCACAACTGCGCCTGGGTGCGGTTTTCTTCCGGCATGGCGGCTTCCACACTTTGGCCCAAGCCGCTGTACAGCAGGCGTTTGGTGGCGGCAAGCGCCGCCGGCGCGCCCTGCGCCAGTTGGCGGGCCAGGGCCAAGCCTTCCGTCTGGAGCTGGTCGTCGGCCACCACGCGGTTGATCAGGCCCATTTTCAGCGCCTCGGCGGACGAGATCACCGGGTTGAGCATGAGAATCTCCATCGCCTTGCGCAGACCCACCAGTTGCGTGAGCGTGACCGACACCCCGGCATCCGGCACCATGGCCACGCGCGTCGCGCCCGCCAGAAATTTGGCCGACGCACCAGCGATGACCAGATCGGCCGAACACACCAGCCCCATGCCGCCGCCGCCTGCCGCAAAGCCCTGCACCGCTGCCACCACCGGCGCGTTCAGGCGCATCAGCAGCCCGGCGACGATTTGCAGGTAGGAGGTGGCGACGCGGATGTAGTCGGGCAAATCCGCGCCTTTTTGCAGGAAGGCATGCACGTCGCCGCCGGCGCAGAAGTTTTTGCCTTCGCCGGTGATCAGCACACAACGCACGCGGCTGTCGCCGTGGATGGCCATGACCACCTCGTGCAGGCCCTTGAGCATGGTCAGATCCAGGCCGTTGGCGGCGTCAGGCCGGTTCAGGCGGATGTGCGCCACGCCGTCGGCATGCAATTCCAGCAAAGCGGGGCCTTCTTTTATCAGCATCTGCATTTGGGGCGGGGTGGTGGTCATCGGCAATCTTTCAGATCAGGAAGGACAGAGTCCAAAGCGGTTTTTCATTGTTGACCAGAATCACCTTTTTGCCGGCCATGCGCCATTGCGAATCCACTCGCCTCAGTTTGTATTCATTGCGTGACACCCACACCTGGTCGCCGCGGGTGGCGGACTCAAACACCATGGCGTTGGCGGTTGCCACGACTTCGCCACCTTCATTTTGCAGAATTTCGATGTTGGAGACCAAGCGCCGCAAGCGCGATTGCGGGGTCTGGCTGAACCGCTTGCCGGTGTGAAACTGCTTGATACGCAGGCTGATGCGCGAGCGGTTGTCATAAATGATGGACATCTCGTTCTCGGGATCCGTGCCTTCGCCGTTGGCTGGAATCCAGTAAATGCCATCGTCCGTCCACAGGGCTTCCCAGGCGTCGTAGTCATGGTTGTCCTGCAGGCGCGCTTCCAGGTAGATGAACTGCGTCACGTCCTCCAGCAGTTCGCGTTGTTGTTCGCGCGCTTGAGAGGTCATGGCCTTAACTCCCGCTGCATGGCACCCATCACGCCGCCTCCATCAGGCTGCGATAGTGCCGCCAGATGCCCCGCGTGGGGGTTTCATCTGTCGCATCGCCAATCAGGAAACCGTTTTCGTCACGGCGCTCGCGGTGTTTGCCACGGCCCAGAAACAGCCATTCGGGGTTTTTCATCTGCACCCCCATTTGCGTGCGTTCGTACATTTCGCTGTCGTCGGCCAGCAAAAAGCCGGCCGGGCCGACCGAGCCCATGGTTTGCTGGCGCAGGCGGCGGTTCAAATCGGGCGCGCCTTTGAACTGTAGGGCGGTGACGTGTTGCACGGTCTCGTCCACCGCCACCGGCTGGATCACGAAAATCTGGATTTCCGCGATGAAGAGGTTGGGATAGATCATGATGTGCGGCGTGCCGTCAATCATGATTTTGCGGGCCTTTTCAGGCCCGTAGGCGGCGTTCATTTTGGCGGTGTAGTCGGGCAGCTTTTCTGCCGTGGTGCCAAACCAGCTCATCGGCTCGTCGCGCAGGCGGAACTCGGGGCGCAGGTCGTTTTCGGTGTGGCCGTTGCCGAAATCGCGCGATACCGCTGTGGACTTGCTGCTGTACAAGCTGCCAATGCCGCTTTTGGCCACTTCGAAAATCGAGGCGTGCACGAAGGACGGGTGGTAACCGTCGGTTTCGTTTTCAACCAGAAACTTCCAGTTGGCGCGGGCGCGGTGCTGCAAAAAGCCCGCTGTGATTTGCACTTCACCTTCGGGCGAGGTTGCGCACAATGCATCAATGGAATGCATCGCCGGGCCGAGGTGTTCCTCCAGGCTGATGCCGTCGGCAGCGAGGCTGCCGAAGACAAAACCTTTGTAAATGCCAACCCGGGCGACACGGCCGAGGCCGAGCTCAGCGCGGTCAACCCCTTCGTAGCCGGAAGGAAACGGGTAGCCGCGCAGCGCGCCGTCGTTCGAATACGTCCAGCCGTGGTAGGGGCAGGAGAAAGTGCGGGCGCTGCCATGGCTCTTCATACAGACGCGGTTGCCCCGGTGGGCGCAGCGGTTGTGCAGCAGGTGGATGTCGCCTTCTTTGCCGTCTTTGCCGCCCGGGCCACGCGTCATGATGATCGGCTCGGTGCCAATCGACTTCATCACGAAGTCATAGGCCTTGGGCACTTCGCTGACGTGGCCCACATAAACCCAGATGCGACCCCAAATCTTTTGCAGTTCTTCTTCAAAAATCGCCGGGTTGGTGTAGACCGAGCCATGCACGTGTTCGGGGCGCACCAAGTCATCCCAATCGCGCTGTGCGTCCGGGGTTTTATGGAAGGTGATGGGAGTGCTCATGGCAAATGCTCCGCAACAAGGCGATGGGCGACAGTGGCTGGCGCGATGCCGGGTTTGAGCCGCCAGTCAGCGCCAAAATCGCTGGTGGGGTGAAAAAACAGCGGTGGGGTGGCCTCCAGCTCACGCATGCGCTGAGCGTAGGCTTCCAGGTAGGCGCCACGCTGATCTGGATCGGTGTAATGGATGGACCAGGACATGAAAGGCGGCAGCACGGTGAACCCGGCGTAGGCCAGCGTGCCCGCGTGCAGGTGCCAGAGGTTGACGCTCAGGTCGCCCAGCAGGCCATCCGGCGCGACCATGTTTTCATAACAACCGGTGCTGACCGCCAGCATGGCTTTGCGCCCCTTGAGGCCGCCGGTGTCCATGCGCTGGCCTTTGCCATACGCCACGCCGTTGACAAACACCCGGTCGATCCAGCCTTTCAAGATTGCAGGCACGGAAAACCACCACAGGGGGAATTGCAGGATCAGCAGGTCGCACCACAGCAGTTTGTCGATTTCTGCCTGAATGTCGGGCGCAAACGCATGGCGCTCGCTGGCGAATTTTTGCTCGCGGTCGTATTGCAGCGCGTCGGGGAAACGCCGCTGTGTGAAATCAGCCCCGCCGGCGACCGGGTTGAACCCCATGGCGTGCAAATCAGACACCTGCACGGTGTGGCCCTGGGCTTCGAGTTCCGCCACGGAACGGGCCAGCAGCGCCTGGTTGAAGGACTGCGGTTCGTGGTGGGCAAAGACGATAAAAACGTTCATGGTCAAAGTGTATTTTTGCACATTATAGTCCGCCGCGTCGGTTTATTTAAAAAAATTCTGATGAATGGACCTTGTGTGACACTTGCCAGAGAAGAAAATGGGGTGTTGGCGGTCTTGCAGTGGCACAACGGGGCCGTTCGCCAAACGAGCATTGTTCAGAGTTATTAATTTTCTTTTTATAAATTTATTCATAGAATAAATTGCACTTTAAGTCTCATAATTATTAAATTTATTGCTATATAAATAATACTGAAAATGGCTGAAAATAATAAATTATTTGAACCAAATACAAAACCCAGAGAATCCAGGATGACACGGGCCGTGCGCCCCGCTGGCGCAAGCCCGGTCGTGCCCGCAGCCAAAGCGGCGGTGGCGGGGCTGAAAGGCCCTGCGGCCACTTCCCGCCTGAACAAACGCATGGCCGAGCTGGGCCTGGCCTCGCGCCGGGAGGCCGACGACTGGATCGGCCGCGGCTGGGTCAAGGTCAACGGGGTG
>JANLYO010000056.1:0-2536 GCA_031365665.1 Rhodoferax sp.
GCGGTCCCAGCCGCCCATCAGGTTGTCGCGCTGGGCAATGGCCTTCTTGAGTGTGGCTGCGCCTGTGAGCTTGTTGGGTGAGTCGGCCAGCACTAGCGTTTTGCTACCTTTTCTGACGCCTGCTCCGACCATTTCCATGCTGGCAATCTGCCCCAGATTGCGCTGCGGGTTCACGTCGGGTGGCAGCGGTAGCGCGCCATAAAGTGACAGCACGATTTGTGACAGATCGCCGATGCGGAAGTCACGCCCCAGCGTGGCCTTGGCTGCTTCAACCTGATAGTCGCCAATGGCCTGATACAGAAAAGGCTTGGCATCCTGGTCAATCAACCGCTTGCGCATGATCATGCAGGCTGGTTTACCGAGGTCGGTGGTAATCCAGCGGCGGCCTAGTTTTTCGGCGACTGCGGCGGTGGTGCCAGAGCCACCATTGAAATCCGCAACCAGACCGCCCTCGGGGCATGAGGCGCGGATTATTCGATCTAGAAGTTTTTCAGGTTTTTGTGTGTCGTAGTCAACTCTTTCCGTTTTATCCATTGCATGGACCGGGTTGACATCTGTCCATACAGAGCCCACCACTACACCGGGCATTTCCGCCAAATAGAGCTTTTTCCAAGGAAGCCCACTTTCTGAGTGGTACAGCTTCTTTTCCGCGTCAAGGCGTCGCATATTTTCTTCGGTGAATCGCCAGTGCCGATCAAAGCCATTCCACACATATCTCGGACCTCTGTTGCCAGGCGCTTTTGTTTGCCCAAGCGCAAAAGTGCCTCTTTCATCTTGATACCGGTAATTCTCTTTGATGTGCTTTTCTGAATAAGGCTCATACTGCACCGCGAAGTGATATGCCGCTGACTTTCTAAATGAAAGAACAGTGTCATGCAAAACTGCAAATGAGCCTGAGGAGTCGCTGTGAGCTGTTTGTCTTTTCCAGATCAACTCATTCACAAAGTTGTCTCGGCCGAAAACCTCATCCAACACTAGCTTCACGTAGTGCCCCACATGCCAGTCCAGATGAACATAGATGGAACCGGTATCCGCCAGCAGTTCACGCATCAAAATCAGCCGGGGCGTGATCATCGCCAGGTACGAAGCTGTGCCATCACTCCACGTGTCTGAGTAAGCAAATTGTTCAATCACTGAAGGCTTCTGTTCCAGTTCCATGCCCGGCAGCATGACCTTGGTGCGATAGTCCGCCTTGCTATCGAATGGGGGATCGATGTAAATCAAATCCACCTTGCCACGCAAAGAAGGCGTTTGCTCATCCCCCGCCAGCAGCGCGGCCATGGCAAGCAGGTTGTCGCCGTAGATCAGGCGGTTGGCCCAGGGTTTCCCTTCAAAAGGCTCGGGGCGAGCAGACATGTCGCCTAGCATCGGCTGAGCGTTTTCAATCAGGCTACCCTGACCGGGCGCAAATATCTCGCGCTGCGCAGCCCGGCTTTGCGCGGTGATCCAATCTTGTACCGAGCTGTCTTTGGCGGGCAACACCACCTCGCGCGTCTGCAAACTCACACGCTGGCGGCTTTCGATGCTCTCCAGGATTCTTTCTGCTTCTTTGCGGCCCTGGGCCACGATGTCGGGGAGTTGTTCGAGCAGGGATTTGGGCATGGACAGCGTTGAAATTGAAATCCCTCAAAAAGGGACATAAAACGTCAACTGTAATGGACATTTGAGGCGAGTCGTGCGGATACCGTGCCAGCCATGAATGAGAAGAAGGAGTTCAGCGAGCGTTTGCGTGCCGGCATGAAGGCCCAGAAGCTGGAGGTCAGCGGAGCGGTGCTGCAGCGGGAATTCAATTTGCACTGGTCCGGCACACCGGTGCGGCGCCAGACCGTGTGGAAGTGGCTCAACGGTGAAGCCATCCCCACGCAGGACAAATTGCAAGAATTAGCCAAGCGCGTGAAGCTGGACCCGCATCAACTGCGCTTTGGCGACCACGTGCAAGCGCATCTTGTGGCCGAACAGAGAAGCTGGGAGCAGGGCGCAGGCTATCTTGAGCGCGAAACCTTCAACGCGTTTCTCAAGCTGCCCGCCCCGCAGCGCAAGATCATTCGTGAAATCATCCTGACCTTTGCAAGGGTCCACAGCGATCCAATACTTCCGCCTTCGCCATAGGTCTGATATTCTGCTTCGCCTATGAAGCATTCCAGGAAATAACCACTGCTTGACGAAATTCACCCTGTTGAAGTCCTGCTTGAAGACTTCATGAAGCCCTTCGGAATTGCAGCGCGTTCACTCGCCGCCGATATCGACGTGCCACCCAGCCGCATCAGCGACATGGTGAACGGTGCCCGGCCTATTTCAGCCGATACGGCATTGCGACTGGGCCTGTTTTTCAGCATGGAGCCGCGCTACTGGTTGAACCTGCAAACTGAGTACGACATGCGCATGATCCTGCGGGAGAGCCGCGACAAGATTGCGCCGCGCATCCGGGTTTTTCAGCCCGCCGCAAGCTGACATAGCGCCGCCACTTCCGCTTCAGGGTGCGATTCAAAGTGATGTGTCGTAGAGTCTGGTCTCATGACCACCACATGAAAGCGTG
>JANLYO010000242.1:0-3174 GCA_031365665.1 Rhodoferax sp.
GGGACAAAAAATGGCGAAATTCGGCGCGGCCCCCGTTTGACCAATTCATCGCGTGTCGCTTCGATCATGGGCAAGCCGCCAATGCCGGAGCCGATATTGCATCCGATCCGAACCGCCGACTCTTCGCTCAATGCATCACCGGTTGGCAAACCGGCATCGGCCACGGCCTGGCATGCCGCTGCAAAGCCCAAATGGATGAAGCGATCCATGTGGCGCGCTTCTTTCTCTGGCATGTAGTCGCCAATTTTGAAACCCTTGACTTCGCCGGCAAACTTGCAGGCGTAGTTGGAGGCGTCAAAACTCTGGATGGTGTCGATGCCCGACTGGCCCGCCAGCAGGTTTGACCACGAATCGGCCACAGTATTGCCAACGGGGCTGATGCACCCCAGCCCGGTAACGACGACGCGACGCCTGGTCATCGATACGTCAGGCTTTTTGATGGCTCGTGGCGTAATCCACGGCGTTTTGCACGGTGGTGATCTTCTCGGCGTCTTCGTCCGGAATTTCAATGCCGAACTCGTCTTCCAGCGCCATCACCAGCTCCACGGTGTCCAGCGAGTCGGCGCCGAGATCAGCGACGAAGGCCTTTTCGTTGGTCACTTGGGATTCTTCAACGCCGAGCTGCTCGGCAATGATTTTTTTAACGCGTGTTTCGATATCGCTCATGAAATCCCTCAAAGGGTTGTAAAAGAATCCGCAATTCTAGCTTCGCGGCGGGAAGTCTCCCGCCTGCATGCCACAAGCCGTCACCGGGCGGATCAACCGGGTTTTTACATATACATGCCACCGTTGACGTGCAGTTGCTGGCCGGTCACGTAACCGGCCTGGGGCGACGCCAAAAAAACCACCGCATGCGCGACGTCTGCAGGTTTGCCAAGGTGCCCCAGCGGAATTTGCCCCAGCAGCGCTTTTTGCTGCTCCTCGCCCAAAGCCGCCGTCATGTCAGTTTCAATAAACCCCGGCGCCACACAATTCACCGTCACATTGCGTGAGCCAAGCTCCCGCGCCAACGCGCGGGTCATGCCCGCCACACCGGCTTTGGCGGCCGCATAGTTGGCTTGGCCAGGGTTGCCCGAGGCGCCCACCACCGAGGTGATGTTGATGATGCGCCCATAACGCTGCTTCATCATGGTGCGCATGACCGCCCGGCTCATCCGGAAAACGGCTTTGAGGTTGGTGTCGATGACCGCGTCCCAGTCGCCATCTTTCATGCGCATGGCGAGGTTGTCGCGGGTGATCCCCGCGTTGTTCACCAAAATCTGCAGGCCCCCGTGCTCCTTTACCATGGCGTCAATCAGCGACTCAGCCCCCGCGACGTCATTGACGTCAAGATTTTTGCCGCTGCATCCCGGAAACGCGGCCAATGCGCTGGCGATTTTTGCGGCCCCCTCATCCGACGTGGCAGTGCCGACGACCTTGACGCCGACGCGTGCCAACTCCATTGCGATCGCCGCGCCAATGCCACGTGACGCACCCGTCACCAAAGCCACTTGTCCTGCCAGTTTCAATTCGTTCATCGCGAGGGTGTGTTCAATCTGTGGGGCGCAATCTATGGGGCGCAAATATCAAGCAGCCAACCATTAGCTGTTCAATTGTGTCCGTACTTCTGCGAGGCTCGCAGGGTCGAACATCGGCAGGCCGCTCATCTCGGCGTCAATACGTTTGACCAATCCTGCCAGCACTTTGCCGGGGCCACATTCGACCACGGTTTGTATGCTCCGGGCCTTGATGGCCGCAACACATTCCACCCAGCGCACCGGGCCAAAGGCCTGGCGGTACAGGGCGTCGCGGATTTTGTCGGCGTCAATTTCCAACGCGACATCAATATTGTTGATCAACGCGATCTTGGGTTCAGCGAATTCAGTCGCTTCCAAGCGTTCGCGCAACTTGTCGGCAGCGGGTTTCATCAAGCTGGAGTGAAACGGCGCTGAAACTGGCAGCGGCAAGGCGCGTTTGGCACCATTGGCCTTGAGCACCTCGCAGGCTTTTTCGACGGCCACTTTGCTACCCGCAATCACGGTTTGCGAGGGGTCGTTGAAATTCACCGCCTCCACCACTTCGTTGACATTTTTCCCACCCAAAGCCTGCATATCTCTTGTCACGGTGGCACAACCCGCTATCACTTTTGAAGCATCCATGCCGAGCACGGCAGCCATCGCGCCGACCCCCACCGGCACCGCCTGCTGCATGGCCTCGGCGCGGAAGCGAACCAAGGGCGTCGCCTGTGACAGCGTGAGCACGCCGGCGGCGACCAGCGCGGAATATTCACCCAAAGAATGACCGGCAACGGCTTGTGGCGGAAGCCCGACTTCCGACAACCACACCCGGTGGGCGGCAACGGCCGCCACCAGCATCACGGGCTGCGTGTTGGTCGTCAGCGCCAGGACCTCTTTGGGGCCCTCTTTGATGAGTTTGCCCAAGTCTTCACCCAGCGCGTCAGACGCTTCCGCCAGTGTCAGGCCGACCACAGGGTGGTCGCCCCAGGCGTCCAACATGCCGACCGACTGCGAGCCCTGGCCTGGAAATACAAAAGCGAAAGATTTCATCAAAGTTTACAAAAAATCAAGGTCTAGTTCCTGCGTTACTTATACAATTAGCTATAAATTAAGTAGCACCGCACCCCAGGTGAAACCGCCACCGACACCTTCGAGCATCAGTAACTCACCGGGTTTGATCTTGCCAGCGCGTACACCCGCATCCAGGGCCAGGGGGATCGACGCTGCCGAGGTATTGCCATGCTGATCGACCGTGACCATCACCTTGTCCATCGGCAGTTTGAGCTTTTTTGCGGTGCTTTGCATGATGCGGATATTCGCCTGGTGCGGGATCAGCCAGTCGATATCGGCCTCGGTTTTGCCGGCTTTGGCCAAAGTGGTTCGCGCGGCTTGCTCCAAAACGCCCACTGCGAGTTTGAACACCGCCTGGCCGTCCATGGTCAACAGCGGACTGCCCACCACCTGCCCGCCCGACACATTGCCCGGCACACACAGGATACCGACGTGTTTGCCGTCAGCATGCAGGTCGCTTGCCAAAATGCCGGGGGCATCCGACGCTTCGAGCACCACCGCGCCCGCGCCATCGCCAAACAACACGCAGGTGGTGCGGTCGGTGAAGTCAAGGATGCGCGAAAACACCTCAGCACCAATCACCAGCGCCTTGTTGGCCGCGCCAGTT
>JANLYO010000262.1:0-4349 GCA_031365665.1 Rhodoferax sp.
GCCTGTGGGGCAGTGCCGTGAGCGAGCCGCCCAGCGACGCGCATTTCGGCATCAAGACCATGGGCTGGTGGGGTATGACCGAGACCATCACGCACGGTATCGTCGGCAGCCCGCATGTATCGAACCGGCCGCTGTCCATAGGCCGGCCCGCGCCGGAGTACGAGATTGCCGTGGTTGAAGACGACGCTGTTCCGGTGCGTGACACACGGGCGGTAGGGCGCGGTGGCAGCGGACATTTGATGATTCGCGGTGTGCGCGGTCTCTCGCTGTTTCAGGAATACATGGGTAACCCCAAAGCCACGGCCGACAGTTTTGACCCCGATGGCTGGTTTCGCACCGGTGACCGCATCAACGTGCTGGACGACGGCAGCTTGCAGTTTGGCGACCGCAGCAAGGACATGCTGAAGGTCGGTGGCGAAAACGTGGCCGCGTCGGAGATTGAGCGCGTGGTGCTGCAGGTGCCCGGCGTGCATGAATGCGCGGTGGTGGCGCGCAAGCACCCCATGCTGGATGAAGTGCCGGTGCTGTTTGTGCGGCCCTTGCCCGAGTGGACGAACGCGCTGGGTTCCGAACAGAACCTGGCCTTGAAAGAGCGTGTGGCTGCCACCTGCATCGCTCAACTTGCCGATTTCAAGCGGCCTGTTGAGATTCGCCTCATTGAAGACTTCCCCCGGTCCACGCTGGAAAAGATTGCGTAGGCGCAGTTGCGGGAAATCCTCGAACGTCCGGCTGTCTGATCCGTGCGACAAGCCAAGCCCAAACGCTGGGGCCCAATACACTGCCCGCACTATGGTGTGACTGATAAATCTCTGCCTACCCTACGGATCTTCGACTCACCCAAGTGCCATGGCCGTTGACGAAAGTCAACAAATACTGGTCAATGTGCAGGATGAGACCAATCAGGAAAACAACGATGTTCATAGCGCGTCTATCCGTTTATAGCGAGCGTGACTTGAGCCATATCGCGCTGATCAAGGCCACGACAGCGGCCATTCCGAAGGCTAAACCAGGGCCTGCCAGGGACCACAACAGACCGAAGAGAAGCCCCGACGGGATTGCTGCTACCCCGGTCACCATGTGATACCAGCCAAAGGCGGTCCCTTTTTCTGCCTCAGGCGCCAGTTCACTCACCAGTGAGCGCTCTACGCCTTCACTGATGCCGCTGAGCAGCCCATAGACGCTGACGGCTATCCACAATGCGATTTCGGTACCTACCAGCGCCAGCCCCGCATAGCCTGCGGCAAGACTGATCCAATTGAACAGCGTGAGTGAGCGTTTGGACATGCGGTCAGCCAGTGGCGCACCCAGGTAAGCAGTGAGGGTTTGCAAAGCGGCCAGCCACGCCCAAAGCAGCAGCAAAGTCACCGTCTGCATGCCCAGCTCGTGGCCGCGCAAAATAATGAAGGCCTCCGATGCCTTGGCGAAACAGAACAAGGCCAGCACCTGTAGATAGTGCTGAAGGGGTGGTGAAACACCACGCCATGAAAGTGGCTGGAGCGCAATGGGGGCAGAGGGTTGTGCAGCCGTGATGCTGGCAGGCACAGGTAGCAGCATGAGCAGTATCAACACTGCAATGCCGGGAAACGCCGACAAGGCTATAACTTGAGTGATGCCCAATCCCGACCAGCTCAAAGCGGCTGCTGCCAAAAGAGTGCCTACAACTGCACCGGCATAGTCCATCGCCCGATTCAACCCGTACATCTGCCCCCGCTGTGAGGACGGGGTTGCGTCGGCCAGGATGGCATCGCGGGGTGCACCACGAATGCCCTTGCCGAGGCGGTCGGCGCTGCGCAATGCAGCAACCATGACCCAAGATCCGGCCAGTGCCATCAATGGACGGGAAAGTGTCGCCAGCCCGTAGCCAAAGACCACCATGGGCTTGCGCTGCTGCGGGTGAACATCAGCACGCCGACCAGACCACAGTTTGAGCATCGCGGCCACAGCATCGGCAAAGCCCTCCACCAAACCCAGCGCGATTGGGCCAGCCGCCAGCACGCTTGCCAACAGAATCGGTATGAGCGGGGTTACCATTTGCGCGGAGACTTCATTCAAGAAGCTCACAGCGGCAAACATCAGGACTGGTTTGGGCATTCGCATTCGGCGTAGTAGCCAGTTTTTGTCGGTTGCATCTCAGATTCCGTTGCGTTCACATTTGCTGATGTCGGAATTTGTAATTCATTATGTCTTCACGAGGCGTTAGCCGAGTTTGCCACCGAGCAGCGGTTCAATAGTGAAGTTGACCCTTTTTCACGGACACCTTACTGTTATGGAAGAAGGAGTCCGAAACGCCCAAATCAAGGCCGCCGTATCCGGCGGAGTTTCGCCAGCAAATCATTGAGTTGGCGCGCGTTTCCAGTGTGAGCCGCCGTGACGGTGAATTCAGGGGCCGGTTGCAAGCCCAACCAACTCCTTTACATTCACCGCAGTCCCCATCTCCCATGCCGAGGCAATCAGCGCGTCCGTTCCCGCCACCCCAATCACAGGGTCGCACAGTCCATGGAATTTGGCCTCCAGCATCGCGTCAGTCATCGGGTTCTCCAAAGATCCGATGGCGTGATGCACAAACACGTGCACGCGCCGGCCGTCCTTCAGCACCGCAGTCACCTCCGCGCTGGCCTCGTGAATTGAATTGTCCACCGTGGCCACTACCCTTCGGCGCAGGGCGACCATGTCGGGGCGGTTTACGAAGGCGTCGTGGTACTCGTCTTCTGTCGCTTTGCCGACCATCAGGCCCGCAGCGCAGCCGTGGTAAACACTGAACTTGGCTTGCAGGCCGTCTTGCGGCTCTTTTTTGCCAGTGAGTTCGAGCACGAGGGAATGCACTTTGAGCTCAATGCGTTCCACGTCATCGGGCTTGACGCCTTGGGCGCGCAACTGCGACGCCGCGTCAATCGTCGGGTGGATCACGATGCCGCAGGCGAAGGGTTTGTAGGTGTTGAAACTGATCTCAAAACGTTGCCCGAGTTCGCCTGTGATTTCGTTCCAGTCGTTCTTCGTGGAGATGGTTTGCATCATGCCGCGTGGCGCTTCCAGTGCTTCGGGGCTGGCGGTGAAGCCCTGGCTGGCCAGCAGCGCCGACATCAAACCGGCGCGCGCCGATGCGCCGGGGTGGAAAGGCTTGGTCATACTGCCAAACTGCTCGCGCATGCCTACCGGCTGCGAGGCCGCGATGCCCAGCGCCATCTGCGTCTGCTGCACGCCCAGCCCGAGCAGCCGCGCGCAGCCCGCTGCCGCGCCCAGCGTGCCGGTGGAGCCGGTGATATGCCAGCCACGGTCGTAATGGTCGGGGTACATGGCATTGCCGATGCGGCAGCTCACGTCGATGCCGATGACCAGTGCGTCGATCAGCTCGCGCCCGCTGATGACGCGGCCTGCCACCGCTGTCGTGCCGCTCACACCCTCCGCCAAGGCCAGCAGGGCAGAGGCGACCGGGCCGGCCGGATGGATGATGGTTTTGAGGTGCGTGTCGTCGAAGTCAAAGGTGTGGGAGGTGATGCCATTGATCAGCGCGGCACTGGCCATATCGACTTTGCAGGCGCGGCCATCAGCAGCTTTGCGGCCCAACACGCTGGCCTGGGGCGCAGGTTGCAGCATTTGCACGGCGGCCAGGGCCGCATCTGCGGCTTCATGACCGCTGGCGCCTATCGCGCAACCCAACCAGTTCAGGAAGGTGCGATGCGCTTCGCGATCCACGGCGTCGCTCCAGCCTTTTGAAGGATGCTGCGCCACAAAATTGGCGAGAATTTGGGTGATGGGCGGCGCGCGTAAGTCGGCGTTTATTTTGGTATTTAATGCCATTTATATATAAAAAATAAAATAAAAAAGTACTATAAATATAGCAATAAATTTATACGAATCGTGGCCTAGGATCGAATAAAATCTTGATCAACTATCTAGAATAATATTTTTCTCTTTGGCGAGTTTGCTCCAGCGCGCGATATCGGCTACGACAAATTGGCCAAACTGCTCCGGGCTCATCGGCATAGGCTCCACCGCCTCACCCGAAATTTTCTCTCGCAGCTCCGGCAGGCGCAGCACTTGGGCCAGGGTCTCGTTGAGCTGTTTCACGATGGCGCCGGGCATGCCTGCTGGGCCCATCACGCCATACCACTGCATCGCGTCAAACCCTTTGAAGCCGGATTCATCCAGCGTGGGCACATCTTTGAGCAGCGGGTGGCGCACGAGGCCCGTCACCGCCAGCGGGCGCACGCGGCCCGAGCGGATGTGCGGCATGGCGCCTGCGAGGCCGGGGAACATGGCCTGCGTCTGGCCGCCGATCAGGTCGGTGAAGGCCGGCGCGATGCCGCGGTACGGGATGTGGACGATGAAGGAATTGATCTGCTGCTTGA
>JANLYO010000268.1:0-7813 GCA_031365665.1 Rhodoferax sp.
GACGACATGCAGCGTATTGCCGATGGCAATGAGTTGCCCGCGCTAGGGGAAGGTTTTGCGTGTGAGTTTTGCGCAGCCCGCGGCCTGTGCCGCAAGGACTTTTGGGCATGAAAGATATGGCCCCCATGCTTGCCACTTCGCGTGCTGCGCTGCCCCCGGCCTACGAGATCAACGGCAAACCGATCAGCGCTGACGCCTTTTACCGCGTCGCCTGTGACCCACGCCGCCACGTCGCGGTGGAGGCCTGTGCCGGTGCGGGCAAAACCTGGATGCTGGTGTCGCGCATCGTGCGGGCGCTGCTGGAGGGTGCCCTGCCCCATGAAATCCTGGCCATCACCTTCACCAAGCGCGCGGCGGGTGAAATGCGCGAGCGTTTGCACCAGTGGCTTGCCGAATTCGCACTTGCCGATGACGAAACACTGGCCCGTGAGCTAAGCAGCCGGGGCATTGAGGGTGCGGCAGGGCCGAGCGCTTCGGCCCTGCGCGAGTCTCTCAGAGACCTATACCAAAACCTGTTGGCCACGGGCCGCCAAGTGCAAATCCGCACCTTTCACAGCTGGTTTGCCGCTCTTTTGCGCAATGCGCCGTTTTCGGTATTGCAGCAACTCGAATTGCCACTGAACTACGAACTGCTGGAAGACGATACACAGGCCAAGAGCCAGGTATGGCGCAGGTTCTATGCGGCGCTGATCGGGCAGCCCGCACTGCGCGCGGATTTTGAAGCCGTGGTGTTGGTGCATGGCCGCTTCCAGGCTGAACGCGCCTTGCAGGCGGCGCTGGACAAACGCCTTGAATTTGGCCTGGCCGATGCGCGGGGCGTGGTCGATGCCTCAGTCAAGCACTTTGCCGAGCAGTTTCCCCAGTTCAAGGGTTTGCAGTTGCCGCACGAGATCGTCACGCAGACGCCCGCCCACCTACAGCTTTTGCAACAAGCCGCAGGCGTGCTGGGCCGCGCCACTGCGCCAAGTTTTTCTGCCAAAGGTATCGAACTGGAACAGGCCTTGGCGCAGCTTGGCACCGGTGACGCGCTGGACAAAGTGCTGTTGGCGCTGCTCACCAAAGACGGCACAGCCCGCAAATTTGGTGAAAAAATTGCCGGCATCGCCGTGGTGCGGCAGGCACAGGCGCTGGCTCTGGAGATCCGGGCGACGCTGCAACAACACGCGGCCTGGGTCCATCAGCAACAGATGGCGCGTTTGAGCCGCCTGCTGATCGCCGAATTTGCCGCGCTCAAACGGGAGCGCGGCTGGGTCGATATGAACGACGTGGAGCACGCCGCCAGCCTGATGTTGTCAGACGCCGTCCTGTCCGGCTGGCTGCAGCAGCGCCTGGACGCGCGCATCCGGCATGTGTTGATCGACGAATTTCAAGATACCAGCCCGCTGCAATGGCAGGCCCTGTTTTCCTGGCTCTCGGCCTATGCGGGCGCAGGCGGTGGCGCCAGGGGCGGCAGTGCGCCCAGCGTGTTCATCGTGGGCGACCCGAAACAAAGCATCTACCGCTTTCGCCGTGCCGAGCCGCAGGTCTTCAAGGCGGCCAAAGCATTTGTGAGAAGCGGGCTGGCCGGTGATGTGCTCAGTTGCGACCACACCCGGCGCAATGCGCCAGAAGTCATGGACGCGGTCAACAGCGTCATGAACGAGGCCATGAGCGGCGTGATTGAAGGCGACGTGTACGACGGATTTCGCATCCACACCACCGAATCGACGGCGGCGGGCGACGTGGGCCGCTTGCCGCCCATCAGCCGAAGTGCAGGCGCTGCCGATGCTGACGTTCCCCAGGCCTTGGAGATGGCATGGCGCGACAGCCTCACCGAACCTCAAACCGAGCCCGAAGAAACCCTGCGCACCCAGGAAGCGCGCCAGGCAGCGCTGTGGATTGCCCAACTGGTCGCCCACGGCACAGCGCCCAAAGACATCATGGTGCTGTCGCGCAAACGCGCGGGCCTTGCGCCCTTGCACGAGGCTTTGCGGGGCTTGCAGATGGCCTCGCAGATTGGGGAAAAAACCGAACTGATCGATTGCTGTGAGGTGCAAGACATCGTCGCGCTGCTGGACGTTTTGGTGTCGCCGCAACATGACCTCTCGCTGGCGCGGGTGTTGAAGTCGCCGCTGTTTGGCGTTGATGATGCGGCCCTGGTGCAGATCGCCCTGATGCAGCGGCGCCTGGGCACATGCTGGTTTGATGTGCTGCAAAATAAGGAGCTTAACAACGATGTTTTGCAAGGCCTGGGAAGCGTTTTAATTCAATGGAAGCGCTGGGCCGATGACTTGCCCCCGCACGACGCCTTGCAGGCCATCTACACCCATGGCGACGTGCTGGCGCGTTTTGCGGCGGCGGCGCCCGCGCCCCGGCGCAGCGCGGTGATGGCGAATCTGCGCGCCTTGCCGGGTGTCGCGCTGGAGCTTGGCGGCGGGCGATTCGCTACGCCCTACGCCTTCGTGCGGGCGCTGAAGGCCGGTGGTGTGCAGGCCACGGGTGCGGTCGTTGAAAACGCGGTGCGTTTGTTGACCATCCATGGCGCAAAAGGTTTGGAATCCGAAGTGCTGCTGCTGCTGGACAGCGACGCCAACCCGCCACGCACCGAGTCAATGGGCGTGTTGATGGATTGGCCAGGCGAGGCCGCGCATCCGCTGAAGTTTGTGTTTCTGGCCAGCGAGAGCCAGCCGCCGGCCTGCTGTGTTGACTTGCTGGCACGCGACCTGCAAGAGCGTCAGCGCGAAGAGCTCAACGCCTTGTACGTGGCGCTCACACGCGCCAGAACGCGGCTGGTGCTCTCCAGCATCGAGCCGTTCCGGCCAACGCCTGGAAGTTGGTGGACCCGCCTGAAAGCCTTGGCACGGCCGCTGGATGACGAGGTGCTGCAAAGCCTTGAGGCCGCCTCGCCTGATCAAATAGCCGAGGAGGCCGCCGTCGTCATTCACCAATTGCCGCCAGCACTCGCCCGTGTTTTACCGAGCGCTTCTGGAAAAGTAGCTGACGCGGTTCCTGATGCCGCTCAGCACGCCTCCGGCGGCTGGACGAATGAGGCCCAGGCCGGGCCTGCATCACAACCCGAATCAGCCTCGTCGCGCATCGGGCAGGCGATGCACCGCTTGCTTGAATGGGGGCAGGCGGCATCGCCCCACGTTGCGGCAAACCACGTGGCTGCCGTGGCACGTGAATTTGCACTGTCAGCGCCTCAAGCCCAGCAGGCAGCCGGCATGGCCCAGCGCATCCGCCAGGGTGCAGGCGCCTGGGCCTTTGACGCCGACCTGCTGGCTTGGGCTGGCAATGAGGTGGATCTGATGCATGAGGGCGCTGCGCTGCGCCTGGACCGCCTGGTGCAACGCCGCGACACCGGGGCATGGTGGGTGCTGGACTACAAATCCAGCGCTGACCCGTTGGCCGATGAAGCGCTGCGCGAGCAACTGCGGCGTTATCGCACCGCAGTGCAATTGATTTATCGCGGGGTTGAAGTCGGCGCTGCGTTTTTGACTGGAGACGGCTATATGCAGGTTTTAGAGGACTTGGTTTGAGTTTTAAAAAGTTCAAAATTTAAGTATTTTAAAAATTATATTTATTAAAATATAGTCAATAATGGTTTTAAATAAATAGCAATATTTAAATTGATTACTTGGCCTAATATCTATTTAAATTTTATTTGTTAATTTAAAAATAAATATTTAAATTTGTGCGTTAAAAAAACGAATGAAAACGTGAAACATGTTGTTGTAATCGGCGCAGGCCCCGCCGGTCTGATGGCAGCCGAATGCCTGGCGCAGGCGGGCGTCCGCGTCAGTGTGTACGACGCCATGCCCTCGGCGGGCCGCAAGTTTTTGCTCGCCGGCAAAGGCGGCCTCAACCTCACCCATTCGGAGCCCGCCGACGCGTTTGCCGGCCGCTTCGGCACGCGCCGCGCCCAGGTTGAGCCTTGGCTGTGCGGCTTTGGCGCAGACGCCGTGCGCGCATGGGCGCTGGGCCTGGGCGTGGAAACCTTTGTCGGCACCTCGGGCCGCGTGTTTCCCAAAGACATGAAAGCCGCGCCGCTGCTGCGCGCCTGGTTGCACCGGTTGCGCCAGGGTGGCGGCGGCGCCGCGCCGGTGCAATTTCACATGCGCCACCGCTGGCTGGGCTGGGCTGATGCGGATGCCACGGGTGCCGCAGGTGACGTGGCTGGCCCGACCAACACCGGTGCGCCGCTGAGCCCGGCGCGGCACTTGCGTTTTGAATCGGCCGGCACTGAAGTGCTGGTCAGCGCAGACGCCGTGGTCTTGGCCCTGGGCGGCGCCAGTTGGCCGCAACTGGGTTCCACCGGCGCGTGGCTTGGTCCGTTGGCGGCGCAGGGCGTCGATGTTGCGCCGCTGTTGTCCGCCAACTGCGGTTTCGACGTGCAGGGTGGCTGGAGCCCTTTCTTCGCGCAAAAATTCGCCGGGTTGCCGTTCAAGTCGGTGGCGATAAAAGCCAATGCCTCACCTCAGACTGAGCCGCGTCGAAAGAGTCCTGCCAAAGACGCCACCGCCGCTTTAAATCCCGATGAAAGCCGTGCCGCCTTTGAGCGCAAGGGCGAATTCGTCGTCACTGCCACAGGCGTTGAAGGCAGCCTGATCTACGCCGCGTCCGCAATCCTGCGCGACACCATCGCGTCAGAGGGCCGCGCCACTTTTCACATCGACCTGTTGCCCGATGTGCCCGCTGCCAAAGTGCAGGCCGAGGTGAATCATCCGCGCGGCTCACGCTCACTCTCCAGCCATCTGAAAAGCCGCCTGCATCTGGACGGCATCAAGGCGGCGGTGTTGTACGAGGTGCTGGGCAAAGACGGCATGAACGCCGCCGCGCGCATGGCGTCAGCCATCAAACATTTGCCCATCACCGTCGAGCGGCCCCGGCCCGTGGCCGAGGCCATCAGCAGCGCTGGCGGGGTGCGGTTTGGAGAGCTTGATCCAAATCTGATGGTGAAGCAACTGCCCGGCGTGTTCTGTGCCGGTGAAATGCTCGACTGGGAAGCGCCGACGGGCGGTTATTTGCTGACAGCTTGCCTGAGCAGCGGGCGGGTGGCGGGGCAGGGGGTGTTGCGGTATTTGCAGAAGGAATCTCGGATTTAGCTCTCGGTGTTGACTGTCTTCGGGTGCTATATTATATATAGCAAATAAATGCCATTTCACGTGGCCTAGAGTGTCATAAGCCTTTGGAATCGTGAAAATTTGGGTTGTTTTGAATATATGTTGATACCCATGTTAACAATTGAACCAGGTGTCGTCGGGCTGCTTTTGTAGCGGCTGCTCACGTCGATCCGCGCGGCCACACCAAAGCCCGGTCGCATGACCCAATCACCGGGCTTGGTGACTGTTTCACGCTTGGCGCTATAGTGCACCGGCTGCCTACATGGCGAGGAAGCTTGCAGCCCCTGCTGGCGACGGCTTCAGTCAATCGCATCCCAAACGCTAAAATTCTTCGACCACGAACGAATGGGTACTGGCAGCTCTACAAGTCGAGCGGCATTCACAAAAGGCTGAATATGGAACAGAGTAGCGTTGCCGTCGGAGCTTCACACGATCATCAGATTCAACCGCCATTGCCAGCCACGTTTGGCCTGGGAGATCGCGTACGCAAGAAGTCTGGCGCCGCTTGGCAGGGTCAAGTTGTCGGCTGGTACTGCACAAAACTGACCCCTGAGGGCTATGCCGTCGAGTCTGAATCTCACCCCGGCTCAGTACAAATTTATCCTGTGGCTGCGCTTGAACGCGTGGCCTGACTCAAACGTCATGCCCTCCACGCCATTTGAAACATGCCGGAACCTCGGAAAGAACGTATTCAAACATTCGCAACCCCTGCGGCGTTCCGCAAGTGGCTGAAACTCAAGCACGATTCGGAAACTGAACTGTGGTTGAAGATTTTCAAAAAAGGTTCCGGCCAGAAGTCGATTGATTGGGAGGAGGCCGTAATTGAATGCTTGTGCTGGGGGTGGATTGACGGCGTCAAAAAGCCACTTGACGAGGAAGCGTATCTTCAGCGGGTTACGCCCAGACGCAGGAACAGCAACTGGTCTAAACGCAATCGCGAACACGTAGAAAGACTGATATCTGACACCAGGATGCAGGAATCAGGATTGGTTCATGTTCGCGCTGCGCAAGCCGATGGCCGCTGGGATGCCGCATATTCGCCATCCAGCGAGATGACCGTCCCGGCGGATTTCCTGGCGGCACTGGAACACATGCCCAAGGCAAAAATGTTCTTTGCATCTCTCAACAAAGCCAATCTGAATGCCATCGCTTATCGGCTGCAAACCGCACAAAAGCCGGAGACCCGGCAAAAGCGATTTGTAAACTGTCTCACAAGGCTTGAGAACGGAGAGAAATTTCACTGACGTTTTTTTGGGCTGCGGACATTTCCTGCTCCCGGACCGGCATAACAAAGCGGTCAACCCATGGGAAGTGGCGCTGCAATTTTCCGAGCCACAGGTTTTTTGACGCGATGACCGAGGGCGCGCGCTGTAAGGTAGGCCGCTGCTTCCTCCAGCGCCACGGTTTTGCCGATCCTCTGGATATTGGCCCACCGTTGGTCGGCAAGCGCGTGGAATATTTGTTTCATTTTGACCCTCGAACATCGATTGTCATTACAACCAAGGTTTGAGCCAACCCAAACCGGCCGACGTGCCAGCTGGCTGCCCTCCCCGCAAAGGCCGGTATTCACAGCCTATCCAGCCTTGCCAGCCGCAGCTTTTCGAGACCTCGTCAATCACGCCAAACAGGTAGGGGTAGTTGACTTCGCCGATATCGGGCTCATGCCGCTCGGGCACCCCGGCAATCTGGAAGTGGCCGACGCGGCCGGTGGGCAGGTAGTGGCGGATCTTGCTGGCCACGTCGCCTTCGACGATCTGGCAGTGGTACAGGTCCATCTGCACCTTCAGGTTGGGCAGGTCAATCTCCTGCACGATGGCGTGGGCGTGGTCTTGGCGGTTCAGGAAAAAACGCGGAACGTCGCGGGTGTTGATCGGTTCGATCACCACCTCGCGGCCTTGCGTTGCGGCCAGGCGCGCCGCCCAGCGCAGGTTGTCGAGGTAAGTGGCTTGCACCTCGGCGCGCTCCAGGCCTTCGGGCACTTGGCCTGCCATCAGGTGGATACGCGGGCAATCAAGCGCTTCGGCGTAGTCCAAAGCCAGGTGTACGCCATATTGAAACTCGGCTTCGCGCCCCGGCACGCAGGCGGTGCCCCGGCCAGTGCCCTGCATGGCGCTAACAACGGCTTCGCGGTCTGCACCGCCGGGCGGCAGGTTGAACAAGACCTGCTGCAAGCCGCTGGTTTTGAGCAGCGCGGCGATGTCGGCTTTGTCAAAGGCGTAGGGGAAGAGGAACTCCACGGCCTTGAAGCCGTCTTTCGCAGCGGCTTCAAAACGGTCCAGAAACCCGAACTCGGGGTACATCATCGAAAGATTAGCGGCAAATTGGGGCATGGCGGCGGGTGGGCTGTGGGGCTGCGCAGATCATACAAAGCCCGTGATCGATGCGCTGAAAAGGCATTTGCCGGGCATCTTTTCAACGGGTTTTACGGTGGTTTTTTGCGGTTGTTCTTTACGGTTGTTCGCAAAAATACGTAGAGGTTTTCGCCTATCTGAAACAGATTGAAACATCTTAAAATTGCGCCTAGTTTCAGGCAGAGTTGACGCCGCGTCGCTGCTGCCGGACCAGAACAACAGGACGTCGCATGGAACACGAAAACACAATCCCCTCGCTTTTGGGGCCGTTGACCGCGCCGAGCGGGCTGCACCCCGAGCTTGAACCCGAGGCTGAAACTTCGATCCTGATGAAGTTGGTGTTGTGGGGCGCGCTGGGGC
>JANLYO010000306.1:0-5025 GCA_031365665.1 Rhodoferax sp.
TGCAGCAACGAAGCCTCTGCGGCGGCGATGCTGGGCGCGTCCATCCACTACCCGTTGCGCGGTGCGGTGACCTGGAAATCCATTGTTGGCACCAACGTGGCGGCCGACGCGCTCTCCAACCTCTCTAGCCCAGGCGTGAAGGGTGGCGTACTGATCATTGTGGGTGAGGACTACGGCGAAGGCGCCAGCGTGATCCAGGAGCGCACGCATGCCTACGCGCTCAAGTCCACCATGTGCCTGCTCGACCCCCGGCCCGATCTGGGACGCATGGTGGAGATGGTGGAGCATGGCTTTCGGCTGTCAGAAGCTTCCAGCATGCCCAGCATTCTGGAGCTGCGCATCCGCGCCTGCCATGTGCGTGGCAGTTTTGAGTGCAAAGACAACGTGACATCGGCTTTTTCCACCAAGAACCTGATCCAGGAGCCGGCCGGTTTTGACTACATGAGCCTGGCGCACCCGCCGGTGACTTTCCGCCACGAGAAGCTCAAGGGCGACGAGCGCCTGCCCGCAGCGCGCCAGTACATTCTGGACAACCATCTCAACGAGCTGTTTGAAGGCAAATACGCCGATCTCGGCATCGTGGTGCAGGGTGGCCTCTACAACACGTTGATTCGCGCGCTGCAGCAATTTGGCCTTGCCGATGCCTTTGGCGAAACGGACATTCCGATTCTGGTGCTCAACGTCACTTACCCGCTGGTGCCGCAACAGCTAGGCGAGTTCTGCGTGGGAAAACGGGCGGTGCTGATGGTGGAAGAAGGCCAGCCTGAATACATCGAGCAGGAGTTGGCGACGCTGTTGCGCCGCGCCGATATTCAAACCCCCTTGCACGGCAAAGACCTGTTGCAGAGCGCCGGGGAGTACACAACAGAGGTGCTAGCGGGGGGCTTGCTGCAATTTTTTGAGCGCTATTTACAAACCGTTCGCCCTGAGCCTGTCGAAGGGCTTCTGGATCAGGCAAAGGCCGGCTTCGACAGGCTCAGCCCGAACGGTCGGGGAGTCCGCAATTGGCTTGACGGCAACCGGACACGGCGTGAGCAGGTGGCCAAATCCCTGCCGGCGCCCCTGCCCGCCCGCCCGCCGAGCATGTGCATTGGCTGCCCCGAGCGCCCGGTGTTTTCAGCCCTCAAGCTGGCGCAGCAGGATGTGGGCAACGTGCATATTTCGGGTGACATTGGTTGCCACGCCCTGGCCACGTTCGAGCCGTTTTCATTTGGCCATTCCATCCTCGGTTATGGCATGAGCCTGGCCAGCCGCGCCGGTGTGTCGCCGATGATGAACCGCCGGGTATTGAGCGTCATGGGCGACGGCGGCTTCTGGCACAACGGTCTCTTGACCGGTGTGCAAAGTGCGCTCTTCAACGGCGACGACGCGGTGTTGCTGATTTTCAAGAACGGCTACACCTCGGCCACTGGCACGCAGGAGATCATCTCGACCCCCGATGAAGGCGGAAAACTGATGAGCGCCGACAAGGAACAGAGCCTCGCACACCTGAACCAGACGATTGAAAACACGCTGAACGGCCTGGGCGTGAAATGGATGCGCACGGTGAACACCTATGAAGTTGACAAGATGCGCGCCACCTTGACGGAAGCCTTCACCACGTCCTTCCCAGGCCTGAAAGTGATCGTTGCCGAAGGTGAATGCCAACTGGAGCGCCAGCGCCGCATCAAACCCTGGCTGGCCAGTTTGCTCTCAAAAGGCAAGCGCGTGGTGCGCGTCAAATACGGTGTGGATGAAGACGTGTGCAACGGCGACCACGCCTGCATCCGGCTCTCGGGCTGCCCGACGCTGACACTGAAAGACAACCCCGATCCGCTCAAGGTGGACCCGGTGGCAACCGTGATCGACGGCTGTGTGGGCTGCGGCCTGTGCGGTTCCAACGCCCATGCGGCGACCTTGTGCCCTTCGTTTTACCGTGCCGAAATTGTGCAGAACCCGAAGTGGCATGAGCGTCTATTGGCCGGTTTGCGCGGCAGCTTGGTAAAGGCGCTGCAACCTGTATGACAGCCAATACTGTTGGCCTTGGCGCCACCGTTCACCCTGAGCTTGTCGAAGGGCTCGCATCGCTGGGCGAACAGGCTTCGACAGGCTCAGCCCGAACGGCCTCCATATGAATCAGCAACCCATTTCCATCCTGCTGTGCGCGCTGGGCGGCGAAGGCGGCGGCGTGCTCAGCGAGTGGCTGATCGACATTGCCCGCCATGCCGGTTATGCGGCGCAGGCCACCTCCATTCCCGGCGTGGCGCAGCGCACTGGCGCCACCACCTATTACCTGGAAGTGTTCCCTGTGCCGCTGGCCGAGCTGAAGGGCAGGCGCCCGGTTTTTGGCCTGAATCCGCTGCCGGGCCGGCTGGACATGCTGGTCTCTAGCGAGTTGCTGGAAACCGCGCGGCAGATCGCCAATGGCCTGCCCTCGGCCAATCAAACCCTGGTCATCACCTCCTCGGCCCGCGCCTTGACAACGATGGAAAAGATGGAGATGGGCGACGGCCGGCGCGACGACGCCCAACTGGTGAAGCTGGTGCAGGACAACAGCCGCGCGCACCACGTGATCGACATGGCGCGGCTCACGCGCGAAGCGGGCACCGTGGTCAGCGCCACCATGCTGGGCTGCATCGCCGGCAGTGGCGTTTTGCCATTTCTGACGGCCAGTTACGAGGCCGTGATCTCTGAAGGAGAGACCAAGGCCAGCGCACGGGTGAAGGCCAGCCTGCGCGGTTTTTCGCTGGGTTTGGCCGCCGTGAGCCAGCAGCGCGAGCAGCTTCGTGTGGTGGCTGATTCACTCTCAGCTTCAGCGCCTGCAGCGGCGGTTGTCCGTGACTTGACGGCCGATATCGCTTCAATGTTCCCGCCAACAGTCCATGATCTGCTGGCGCTGGGCGTGGCGCGGCTGGTGGACTATCAAAACACGGCTTACGCAGACTTGTACGTGAGCCGTCTGAGGCAAGTGCTGGCAGCGGAGCGGCAAAGCGACCCGGCAGACGCCCATGGTTTTGCCATCACCCGCGAGATGGTGCGCTGGCTCGCACTGTGGATGGCCTTTGACGACATCGTTCGCGTGGCAGACCTGAAAAGCCGCGCCAGCCGCTGGACCCGTGTGGTCGGCGAAGTGAAGGCCCAGCCTGATGACCTGCTCAAGGTGTACGACCACTTCAAGCCCGGCGCGCCTGAGTTTGCCGCACTGCTGCCTCAGGGCCTTGCACAGGGCGTTCTGAACCTGGACCGCCGCCGCCAGGCCGCAGGCAAACTGCCTTGGGCGATGCCGCTGAAGATCGGCACGCATTCGGTCTTCGGCATGGTGTCGCTGCGTTTGCTGGCCAGCCTGAAATGGCTGCGCGTCAAGGGCAGCCGTTATGCGATTGAGCAGGCAATGATCGAGCAATGGCTAGTCGCCGTGATCGCGGGCGCGCAAAAGGACTGGCAACTCGGCCACGAGTTGGCCCTGTGCGGTCGTCTGATCAAAGGGTATGGCGCCACCAATGAACGCGCCAAAGAAAATCTGCTGCACATCATCGAGCACCTGGCCCGCGCGGCCCCTTTCGATTCAGCCAGCTTGCGGGCGCAGGCGATCGCGCAGGCCCGCGAAGCCGCGCTGAAAGACGAAGCGGGCACGGCGCTGGACCAGGCCCTGCTGCGACATGGCGCAGCCGCCAGACCCGTCAAGGCGCAGCCGATCCGCTGGGTCAAAACACCGCCGGGCCGGGTCAAGGCGGGCTCTGCCAAAGCCTGATCCACCAGAAAGCCACATCCCCGACCCACAGACCCACCGGCGCAGTTGCCCACAAATTCGCCTCTAGCCTCTAGCATGCACCCACCCATTCCCTACGGAGCCCGCCCATGAAAACCTCCCTTCGCCACTTCTCTTCGGCACTGAGCGCAATGGCGCTGGCCGTCGGCCTGCTTGCCAGCGCTTCGGCGCAGGCGCAAACGGCCTGGCCGGTCAAACCGATCCGCATGATCGTCGGTTTCCCGCCGGGCGGCGTGGTAGACCAAATTGCCAGGGCGGTTGCGCAACCCTTGCAAGAGGTGCTCGGCCAGCCCATCGTGGTCGAGAGCCGCGCTGGCGCTGCCGGCAATATTGCGGCAGATGTTGTGGCCAAATCTGCCCCGGACGGTTATACCCTGCTCATGGCCAACAGCGGCACGGTCAGCATCAACCCGCACCTCTACGCCAAGATGCCGTTTGACCCCACCAAAGACATCGTGCCCGTGGCCGCTGCCGCCCGCGTGCTGGTGTTTCTGGAAGTGAACCCGCAGAAAGTCGCCGCCGCCAACCTGAAGGAGTTTCTGGCCTTGCTGAAAGCCAACCCTGGCCGTTTGACCTTTGGCACGCCCGGCAGTGGTTCGTCGCCCCACCTCGCTGCCGAGATGATGAAGACGCAAACCGGCACCTTTGCCACGCACATCCCCTACCGTGGCGCAGCGCCCGCGCTGACCGACCTGCTGGCTGGCCAGATCGATTTCATGTTTGACCCGGGCATCGCCTTCCAGCACGTCAAGAGCGGCAAACTCAAGATGCTGGCCGTGGGCAGCCCCAAGCGCTCGCCCTTGTTCCCTGACGTGCCCACGCTGGACGAGGCGGGCCTGAAAGGATTTGACGCCGACAGCGTGTTCGGCTTCTATGCCCCCGCCGGCACACCCGCCGACGTGGTGGCGCGGCTGAACCGCGACATCAACCGCGTGCTGAACACCGCTGCCGTCAAAGACAAAATCGCCTCGCTGGGCGGCGAGATTCTGCCCATCACGCCGCAGGAATTTGGGGCCAAGGCGGCTGATGACTCCAAGCGTTTTGGGGCTCTCATCAAGGAACGCAACATTCGAGGCGATTGACATGACCCCCACGGTCGCCCACTGCGTGTGGCTCCCTGCCCCCCGAGGGGGCCGCATTTTTGCTTGGGGCGTCCCGGCGCAAAAACAATGAGCAAAATAGTTGTCCACACCATTCAAGTCGAATTCGGTGACTGCGACCCGGCGGCCATCGTCTGGTTCCCAAATTTCTTCCGCTGGATCGACGCGGCCTCGCGG
>JANLYO010000021.1:0-1659 GCA_031365665.1 Rhodoferax sp.
GTGCGGGTTGGCCACCGCGTACACGGCTGTGCGCGGCACGCGGTGCATGCGATCTGCCGCCAGCGCCGTGATGAAGGGCAGCAGCTCGGGGTCGTCGTTTTGCAGGCTGTCAATCAGCAGCGCGCGGCCCTTGCGCCAGGTCGCCATCACGGTGAAGATGGCCAGGCCCATGGCCAGCGGAAACCAGCCGCCTTCCATGAACTTGAGCGAGCATGAAATCACCAGCAAGGCATCCAGCGCCAGAAAAACGCCGGTTGCGGCCAAGGCCACCGGCAATGGGTAACCCCAGCCATGGCGCACCACAAAGAAAGTCAGGATGGTGGTGATCAGCATCGTCACCGTCACCGCGATGCCATAGGCAGCGGCCAGGGCCGACGAACTGCCAAAGCCGACCACGGCCGCCACCACGCCAAACAGCAGCAGCCAGTTGACCTCGGGCATGTAGATTTGCCCGGCTTCTTTAGCTGACGTGAAATGCACTTGCAGGCGCGGCAGCAGCCCCAGTTGCACGGCCTGTTTGGTCATTGAAAAAGCGCCCGAGATCACCGCTTGCGAGGCGATCACCGTGGCCAGTGTGGCCAGCACCACGGCGGGTATCAGCCAGGCCTGCGGGTACATGCGGTAAAACGGGTTTTCAAGCGCCGACGGGTCCCGCATCAGCAAGGCGCCTTGGCCCATGTAGTTGATGGCCAGGGCCGGCAACACCAGCCCCATCCAGGCCCATTGGATCGGCCGTTTGCCAAAGTGCCCCATATCGGCATACAGCGCTTCAGCGCCGGTGAAGGCCAGCACAATCGCGCCCACCGCCACAAACACGTGCCAGCCCTGAGCTTGCAAAAATGCCAGCGCGTTCAAGGGGTTCAAGCCCGTCAGGATGACGGGTTGCTGCACGATCTGGACCACGCCGGTGCCGGTCAGAACGGCAAACCACAAGACGATCACCGGGCCGAACAGCTTGCCCACCACGCTGGTGCCAAAGCGCTGCATGGCAAACAGGCCAATCAGCACGGCTATAGAAATTGGCAGCACATAGGGCTTGAGCAGCGGCGTGGCCACTTCCAGGCCTTCCACCGCGCTGAGCACCGAGATGGCGGGCGTGATCACGCTGTCGCCATAAAACAGGGCGGCACCAAACACGCCTGTCAGCAGCAGCACGGTGCGGCGGTGCTCGGTCTTGCCAGCCGCTTGCGCCGCCAGCGCCGTCAGGGCCATGATGCCGCCTTCGCCCCGGTTGCCGGCGCGCAGGATCAGCAGCACGTACTTCAGCGTGACCACCATCATCAGGCCCCAAAAAAATCACCGAAACCGCGCCGATGAGGTGGCTTGCGTCCAGCGGGATGCCGGTCTCGGGTTTGAAGATTTCCTTCATGGTGTAGAGCGGGCTGGTGCCGATGTCGCCATAGACCACGCCCATGGCGCCGAGGGTGAGTGCGGCGAGGCTTTCGCGGCTGGAAACGTTAGACATTGCAATCCGTCAAGAGTGAACAGGATGCCAATGTCGCCCCTGTGGCATCAGGAACACATAAGGATTTATTCCACGTCTCAATCGCCGCTGTAGTAGGCGCGCCGACGACGACAGTGCGACAGGCACGGCTAGGAGGCGCAACACCCTACAGCGGCGATTGAGACGTGGAATCAGGTGTCGGCCAGGCGGTAACC
>JANLYO010000075.1:0-9930 GCA_031365665.1 Rhodoferax sp.
TGGTGGTGGATGTCGGTGCGGGAGTGGGCAGCCTGAAAAAGGGCGACCACGTCATTCCGCTCTACACACCGGAGTGTCGGCAGTGCAAATTCTGCCTTTCACGTAAAACCAACCTCTGCCAATCGATCCGCGCCACGCAAGGCAAGGGTCTGATGCCCGACGCCACCAGCCGCTTCAGCCTGGACGGCAAGCCGATCTTTCATTACATGGGCACGTCGACCTTCAGCAACTACACGGTGGTGCCTGAAATCGCCCTGGCCAAAATCCGTGAAGACGCGCCCTTTGACAAGGTCTGTTACATCGGCTGCGGCGTCACCACCGGCATTGGCGCGGTGTTGTTCGCAGCAAAAGTGGAAGCGGGCGCGAACGTGGTGGTGTTTGGCCTGGGCGGTATTGGGCTGAACGTGATCCAGGGCGCAAAGATGGTCGGCGCCAACAAGATCATCGGCGTGGACCTGAACCCCGCGCGTGAAACCATGGCGCGCAAATTCGGCATGACGGATTTCATCAACCCCAAAGACACTGACAACGTGGTGGACCGCATCGTGCAATTGACCGACGGCGGCGCGGACTACAGCTTTGAATGCATCGGCAACACCAAAGTCATGCGCCAAGCGCTGGAATGCACCCACAAGGGCTGGGGCCGCAGCATCATCATCGGTGTGGCCGAAGCAGGCGCCGAAATTTCAACACGGCCCTTTCAGCTTGTGACAGGCCGCAAGTGGGAAGGCTCGGCCTTTGGCGGCGCGCGCGGTCGCACCGATGTGCCAAAAATCGTGGACTGGTACATGGAGGGCAAAATCAACATCGACGACCTCATCACCCACACCATGCCGCTGGAGCGCATCAACGAGGGGTTTGACTTGATGAAACGCGGCGAGTCGATTCGCGGTGTGGTGGTGTATTGAGTGAACCCGCTGAGCCAACGCGCCTGTTTTGTGGTGCTGCGTATCAAAGGTTTTTCGCTTGAATTCCGCCGTTTTCGTCACCTTTTGTCATCTGTACGTATTGTTGATACCCATGTTAATTTTAGGTGAGTTTTGAGCCTGTTTTTAAATATTCAATGACATATTGACTATCGGGCCACGTGAAATATAGATAGTTTGCTATTATTTTTATATTTTTTGTGTTTAACTCCAATTCCAACATTCAGGCCGGCGTGCTCGACATCGCGCTCCACGAGGCGGGGCCAGCCTCTGGACCGCCGGTTTTTCTGATGCACGGTTTCCCTTACGACATCCAGGCCTATGCACAGGTTGCGCCGCTGCTGGCGGCACAGGGCTGCCACGTCTTTGTGCCCTATTTGCGTGGATTTGGCCCCACCCGTTTTTTGCATGGGCGCACGCCCCGCTCGGGGGAGCAGGCGGCGCTGGGCGCTGATCTACTCGCGCTGATGGACGCACTGCACGTGCCGCAGGCCGTGCTCGCCGGTTACGACTGGGGCGGTCGCGCCGCCTGCGTGGTGGCGGCCTTGTGGCCCGAGCGAGTCAAAGGCCTGGTCTCGTTCAACAGCTACAACATCCAAAACATCGCCCGCGCGATGGAGCCCGACACACCTGCCAACGAGCGCAGCCTGTGGTACCAGTATTATTTCCACAGCGAACGGGGCCGCGCAGGCCTGGCCAAGGACAGGCGCGGCATGTGCAAACTGTTGTGGCGGCTCTGGTCGCCCACATGGGCGTTTGACGACGCCACCTTCGAGCGCAGCGCCGCCGCTTTTGACAATCCGGATTTTGTCGACGTGATGATCCAGTCCTACCGCCACCGATACGCCCTGGCCGAAGGTGATCCAGCTTATCTCGACATTGAACACCGCCTGGCCGCGCAGCCTGCGATTACCGTGCCCACCATCACCTTTGACGGCGCCGACGACGGTGTGCGCCCACCTGCCCCCGCGTCGCAACACGGGCACCTGTTCACCGGGCCGCGTTCGCACCGCGTGGTGCCCAGCGTGGGCCACAACATGCCGCAGGAAGTGCCGCAGGTGTTTGCTGATGCGGTGATGGAACTGGTCAAAACCAGAACGTAGAGGGCGCAGTAAAAGCGGCTCCGCAAAGGTGACACGGCCCTGGCCGTAAATTGGTCACAATGACAAAGTGCCTTTCCCATAGAGTGGGAAAACACTGAAACAGGAGCGTCGCAATGAACACTGCCATGGCCCACAACTTGACTGCAGACGAGGCGCGTGCGGAAGCCTTTTCGCTGCCCATCGAGCGCATCGACGTGAGCAAGCCGCGCCTGTTCCAGGCAGACACCGTGGGCCATTATTTTGAGCGCCTGCGCCGAGATGCGCCGGTGCATTGGCAGAGCAACCCGGTCAGCGGCAGTTTTTGGTCGGTCACCAAGTACCAGGACATCATGACGGTGGACACCAGCCACGGCGTCTATTCGTCCGACTGGTCCAAGGGCGGCATTGCGATTTTTGACCAACCCATGGAGCAACGCCTGCCGAGTTTTATCGCGATGGATCCGCCGGTGCATGACGCGCAGCGCAAGACCGTCAGCCCCATCGTCGCGCCCGGCAACCTCGCGTCCATGCAAAACACCATCCGCGAGCGTACGGCGCAGGTGCTTGATGGCCTTCCGCGCAACGAGCCCTTCAATTGGGTGGACCGCGTCTCGATCGAGCTGACCACGCTGATGCTGGCCACGCTGTTTGACTTTCCTCTGGAAGACCGCAAGCTTTTGACCTGGTGGTCCGATGTGGCCACCAGCGCGGTGGGCCGGGGCCGCATCATGCCCACACTCGAGGCGCGCAGCGCCGAGCTGGACAAATGCCTGGCCTATTTCACTGGCCTGTGGAACCAACGCGTCAATGCGCCGCCCACCACGGACCTCATCTCCATGCTGGCGCACTCGCCCGTCACCCGCCACATGTCGCCCGAAGAATTTTTGGGCAACCTGATTCTGCTGATCGTGGGCGGCAACGACACCACGCGCAACTCGATGACCGGCAGCGTGCTGGCCATGCACCGCCACCCCGAGGAACTGGCGAAGCTGCGGGCCCAACCCGCCTTGGTGGAAAGCGCCGTGCCGGAGATCATCCGCTGGCAAACGCCCTTGGCCCACATGCGCCGCACGGCGCTTGAAGACGCCGAGCTCAACGGCCAGCACATCAAAAAAGGCGACAAGGTGGTGATGTGGTACCTCTCGGGCAACCGCGACGAAGAAGCCATCGAGCGGCCCAACGATTTCATCATCGACCGCGCCAGGCCCCGACAACACTTGTCCTTCGGCTTTGGCATCCACCGCTGTGTGGGCAACCGCCTGGCCGAGATGCAGCTGAAAATTTTGTGGGAAGAAATCCTCAAACGCTTCCCCGTGATCGAGGTGCTGGGCGAGCCCACGCGGGTCTTTTCGAACTTCGTGCGGGGTTACACCGATTTGCAGGTGCGCCTGCCAGGCTAGGCGTCCAACAGCCTGATCTGCTTATTCGCCCAAATAGGCGGCCCGCACTTTCGGATCACTGAGCATCACTTTGGCATCGCCGCTCATGGTGATCAGGCCCGACTCCATCACGTAACCTCGATCGGCAATGCCCAGCGCGCGGCTGGCGTTTTGCTCGACCAGGAGGATGGTGACGCCTTGGGCCGCCACATCGCGGATGACCTCAAAGATTTTGTCCACCATGATGGGTGAGAGGCCCATGGAGGGTTCGTCCAGCAGCAGCACCTTGGGCCGGCTCATCAACGCGCGGCCCATCGCCAGCATTTGCTGCTCGCCGCCCGACAGGGTCCCTGCCAACTGAACGGCGCGCTCTTTGAGACGCGGAAAGATGCCGAAAATTTTGTCCATGTCGGCCGCGATTTCCGCTTTGTCATGGCGGATGTAGGCGCCCATCTGCAGGTTTTCAGTGATGCTCATGCGTGTGAACACGCCCCGGCCCTCGGGCACCATGGCCAGGCCTTCATTGACCATGTCCCAGGCGCCTTTGCCTTTGATGTTCTTGCCCAGGTACTCGACGCTGCCTTCGTTGACAGGCAAGGTGCCGGTGATGGCTTTCATCGTCGTGGTTTTGCCTGCACCGTTGGAGCCGATCAGGCACACCAGCTCACCCTCACGCACTTCAAAATCAATGCCCTTGACGGCCTGGATGCCGCCATACGCCACTTTGAGGCCGGCCACCTTGAGCAATATCGGTTTGGTCATGTCAGTGGCCCCCCGTTCCGAGATAGGCTTCAATCACTTTTTCGTTTTTCTGCACATCGGCGGGCGTGCCCTCGGCGATCTGTTTGCCGTAGTCCAGCACGGTGACGCGGTCACACAGGCCCATCACGAGCTTCACATCGTGCTCGATCAGCAAAATCGTGCGGTTGTCTTTTCGGATCTGGTCGATCAACTCGCGCAGCAACACCTTTTCAGTCGCGTTCATGCCGGCAGCGGGCTCATCGAGCGCGATGAGTTGCGGGTCGGTCGCCAGTGCCCGGGCGATCTCCAAGCGCCGCTGGTCGCCGTAACTGAGTGTGCGGGCTTTGTAGTCTGCAAATTTGCCGATGCCCACATAGTCGAGCAATTCCTGCGCGCGTTTGGCGATGGCCAGTTCCTCTTTCTTGAAGCCTGCCGTGCGGAAAATCGCGCCGACCAGGCCGGAGTGCGTGCGAATGTGCCGCCCGACCATGACGTTCTCCAGCGCCGTCATTTCAGCGAACAGGCGGATGTTTTGGAAGGTGCGGGCAATGCCGGCTTTGGCCACCAAATGCACTGCATTGGGCTGATACGGTTTGCCCGCGAGCTCAAAACTGCCGCTGTCGGGCGTATACAAACCCGTCAACACGTTGAAGAAGGTGGTTTTCCCCGCGCCGTTGGGGCCAATCAGGCCGTAGACCTGGCCACGTTTGATGTTGATGCCCACATCGCTCAGGGCCTGCAAGCCGCCAAACCGTTTGGACACACCGGACACATTCAATACGACATCTGAGGCACTCATGCTGCCTCCTTCTTGCCGTTGGCGTTTTGCAGCGACTTGCCGTGGTCTGGCGACGGCCACAAGCCGCGAGGCCGCACCAACATGACCGCGATCATGGCCAGGGCAATCAGCAACTGCCGCATGATCGAGGCGTCCAGCCGCCCGCCTGTGAGGTTTTGCAACGGGCCCGCGACATAGCGCAGCACCTCAGGCAAAGCCGACAACAAGACTGCCCCGAGAATCACGCCCGGCAGGTGGCCCAGGCCGCCAAGCACGACCATCGCGACGATCATCACAGACTCCATCAGGCTGAAGGACTCCGGTGAAATGAAGCCCTGGAACGACGCGAACATCGCACCCGACACGCCGCCAAATGTGGCACCCATGCCGAAGGCCAGCAGCTTCAGGTTGCGGGTGTTGATGCCCATGGCCTTGGCGGCGATTTCGTCCTCGCGTATGGCCATCCAGGCACGGCCCACGCGTGAGAGCTCAAGCCGGTGGCAGACGAGCACACTGACCACCACCAGCGCCAGAAAAAGGTAGTAGTACAGGCTGACCGGATTGATGTCAAAACCAAACACGTTGATCTTTTTCCCGAGGCTCATGCCAAAGAAGCTGATCGCATCGATCTGGTTGATGCCCTTGGGGCCATTGGTGATGTTGACCGGGTGGTCCAGGTTGTTGAGGAAAACGCGGATGATTTCACCGAAACCCAAGGTGACGATGGCCAGGTAATCGCCCCGCAAGCGCAGCGTGGGCGCGCCGAGCAAGACGCCAAAGGCGCCCGCCAGCGCCGCCGCCGCAGGAATCACGATCCACAAGGGGGTGTGCAAACCGTTGGGGAAGATCGAGGCAAAAAGCGGAAAAGTTTCGGTCAGATGGGGCGACGCCATGAGGCCGAACATGTAGGCGCCAATGGCGAAAAAAGCCACGTAGCCCAAATCCAGCAAACCCGCGTAGCCCACCACGATGTTCAGGCCCAGCGAGAGCAGCACATAAAGCAGGGCCATGTCGGCGATGCGCACCCAGGCGTTGCCGAAGTTTTGCAGGATCAAGGGCAGGATCAACAGACCGACGGCAGAAACCAGGATGGCGATGAGGCGTGTGTTTTTGTTCATGGCGCGCTCCTCATGCCCGGTCTGCCACGCGTTCCCCCAGCAGGCCCGAAGGCCGCAGGGTGAGCACAATGATCAGCACGATGAAGGCAAAAATATCCGAGTAGTGGCTGCCCAACACGCCACCCGTAAGCGCACCGATGTAGCCTGCGCCAATCGACTCGATCAGCCCCAGCAACACGCCGCCGACCACCGCGCCGCCCAGGTTGCCGATACCGCCAAACACCGCCGCCGTGAAGGCCTTGAGGCCCGGCAGGAAGCCCATGGTGTGCTGCACCGTGCCGTAATTGGCCGCCCACATCACGCCCGCGATGGCAGCCAGCACGGCGCCGATCAGGAAAGTGGCTGAGATGACCATATCAGGCTTGACTCCCATGAGCGACGCCACACGCGGGTTCTCCGCCGTGGCGCGCATGGCGCGGCCAAGCCGGGTGCCGTTGACGACCCACATCAGGACGCCCAAGGACACCGCTGTCATGGCCAAAATCAGGATTTGGGTGGTCGTGATCACAGCGCCGCCAATGTTGAACGGCGCTGAGGGCAACAAATTGGGATAAGGCTTGTAATTGGGCTTCCAGATGATCATGGCCAGGGTTTGCAGCAGGATCGACATGCCAATCGCGGTGATGAGCGGCGCCAGTTTGGGGCTATTGCGCAGCGGCCGGTAGGCGACTTTCTCAATGACAAAATTCAGCGCGGCGGCGACCACGCAGGCGATCAGCATGGCGATCAGCAGGATCAGCCAACCCGGCGTGCCCGGCATGGACTCTTTCATCAAACCGATGATGGTCCAGCTCGTCAGCGCCCCCACCATCAGCACCTCGCCGTGGGCGAAGTTGATCAGGTTGATGATGCCGTACACCATGGTGTAACCCAGCGCCACCAAGGCGTACATGCTGCCCAAGACCAGGCCATTGATGATCTGTTGAATCAGTGTGTCCATGCATCTGCTCCGATGTTGCCTCGGCTTGAAAAATCCGCTTGGACTTCTTGCCCATTCGCCCGAATCCGCCCGCATTCACCTGCGGGGCCTCAAATCATTGTAGCCAGTGCAGGGCTGTACGGGCCCGATCCGGACTCAAATCCCCCCCTGGGTCAACCCTGTGACGCGTCGCCCGAAGATTGCGCCGTGATCAGGTCAACCTGCACCCGGCCATCGACCGCCTGCGCAAGTTTCACCATGGTTTGCACCGAGAGATTGGTGCTGCCACGGAACAGGCGGGTGACGTAACTGCGCGACGCGCCCAGGCGTTCGGCCATGGCCGCGCTGCTGATGCCCTGGGCCAGCATCTGGTCATAGATCTGCGCCAGATAGACGGCAGAAAGATGGGCGGATTCGCCCTGTGATGTGGCCTGCAGGCGGGCCATCAGTTCGTCGCTGGTTTTGGTGCTCATGGTGGATGTTTGAATGTTGGGGTTGGACAATGGACGCAAGATTTGCTTACGCGGTGTTGACTTGCAGATCAACTGTAGCATAAAACATTCGGGAAACGCAAGAAAACACGTTGCTTCTGGCGTCACCTCCGGTATTAACCACAGTGTCAACCGGTGGCAAGCCTATTGGATTGTCGAGGGTGGAACGCCGGTTGGCAATGCAGGTGTTGGCATAAATATTAACATGGGTGTTAATTATATCTTTCCAAACCGGTGAAATTCATTTTTTTAATGATTTTCAAGGCACTAGGCCACGTGATATATGGATTTATAGCTATATATAATATAGCATCTGAGAATTCAAAAGTCCACGCTCATGCCTTGCCCGCGCGCGCGTTTCGTGCCGCCAGTTCACGCAGCTTCTCGCCGATGCGGATCTCCAGCCCGCGCTCTGCGGGTTGGTAAAAACCAGGCGCTTTCATGCCCTCGGGCAGATAACTTTCCCCTGCGGCAAAGGCGTCAGCTTCGTCGTGTGCGTAACGGTAGGCCTTGCCGTAGTCGAGCTGCTTCATGAGTTGGGTGGGCGCGTTGCGCAGATGCAGGGGCACCGGGCGCGTTCCCTCTTGTTTGATGAGCGCCTTGGCCGCCGAAAACGCTTTGTACACGGCGTTGGATTTGGGCGCCACCGCCAGGTAAATCACACATTCAGCCAGGGCCAGTTCGCCTTCAGGGCTGCCCAGGCGTTCATACACTTCGGCCGCATCCAGCGCCAGCCGCAGCGCACGCGGGTCGGCCAGGCCGACGTCTTCGCTGGCCATGCGGATCAGCCTGCGCGCCATGTAACGCGGGTCTGCGCCGCCGTCGAGCATGCGTGTGAACCAGTACAAAGACGCGTCGGGGTCAGAGCCGCGCACGGATTTATGCAGGGCGCTGATGGTGTCGTAAAACTGCTCGCCGCCTTTGTCATAACGGCGCAGGCGTTCACCCAAGGTCTTTTGCAGCCAGGCGTCGGTGATCGCCGTCAACTTCTCCTGCTTTGCTGCCACGGCCAGCGTCTCCAGCGTGTTCAAGAGCCGTCTGGCGTCACCGTCAGCATAGGCCACAAGGCGGTCAGTTGCTGCTTTTTCGATAGCGGGCAACGCCAGTATCGCAAGGGCTCTGGCGACTATTTTTTCAAGATCAGGCTCGGTGAGCGCCTGTAGCACATACACCGCCGCACGGGAAAGAAGGGCCGAGTTCACTTCAAACGACGGGTTCTCGGTGGTCGCGCCGATGAAGGTGAAGAGGCCGCTTTCAACGTGCGGCAAAAACGCATCCTGCTGGCTTTTATTGAAACGGTGCACCTCGTCCACAAACACGATGGTGCGGCGCGGCGGCGCGGTGCGCACGGCCTGCAGGCCGCCCAGCGCGTCATCCGCCGCCGCCCCGCCCTGCCCTGCTGCCACCTGCGCGCGCTCCACGGCTTCGCGGATTTCCTTGACTCCGCCCAGCACCGCGCTGATGGTGATGAACTGGGCCTCAAAGGCATCGGCCATCAGCCGCGCAATCGTCGTTTTGCCGGTGCCAGGCGGCCCCCACAAAATGCAGCTGTGCGGCTGGCCGGATTCAAACGCGATGCGCAGCGGCAGCCCCTCGCCCAGCAGATGCTGCTGGCCGATCACCTCGGCCAGGGTTTTGGGACGCAACCGCTCCGCCAGTGGCGCGTGGGCAGACGGGTTGGGTTTCATCTCAAGGAGTCAATCGACTTTCGCGCCAGTCTCTTTCACAACCCTGCCCCACTTGGCCACTTCGCTGGCGATGTAAGCCGACAGTTCAGGGCGGCCCATGCGCGAGACCTCCAGAGACAGGGTGGCAAAGTTGTCGGCGAGAGTTTTGTACAGCAGCACTTTGTTGACCTCGCGGTTGAGCAAGTCGAGCAAGTCGGCGGGTGTGCCCGCTGGCGCGAACAGGGCAAACCAGGTGTTGGCTTCAAAGCCCTTGTAACCCAGCTCCTCGATGGTGGGCACGTCAGGCAGCGCCGGGCTGCGTCTGAGGCTGGTCACCGCAATCGGGCGCACCTTGCCCGCCCGGGCCAGTTGCACCACGGGTGGCATGGAGGTGGAACCAATCGGCACCTGGCCGCTCACCACGGCATTGGCCGCCGCTGCAGGCTGGAAGGGCACATGCTGCACCGCCACTTTGAGCACGTTGCGAAACAGCAATTCAGCCCCCAGGTGCGTGGTGGTGCCGTTCCCCGAAGACGCATAACTGAGGGGTTCACGCTGCATCAGCGCCGTCAACTCTTTGAGGTTGTTGGCCTTGACGTCCGGGTGCACGTAGAGGATGTTGGGCGAAACCCCAGCCATGGCAATCGGCGCGAGGTCTTTGTCGGGGCTGTAACCGGCGTTGGCAAAGAGCGAGGGGTTCACGGCATAGGCCACGCTGTGCATGAGCAGCGTGTAGCCATCGGCCGCCGACTTGGCCACCTGCACGGTGGCGATGTTGCCACCCGCACCGGGCTTGTTTTCGATCACCACCGGCTGCCCCAGGGCCACC
>JANLYO010000055.1:0-24425 GCA_031365665.1 Rhodoferax sp.
CTGGAAGCCAACCGCAGAAAACCTTGGATCTATAGCCGAGACTAGATGCGGTGATACTTCTCACATGCTATTTATTACATAGCAAACAAACGATAAAATACGAGGCCAACTGCCGCTATTTCTCAACGATTTTATTTTCAATCTCCCAACGGCATAAATCATACCTAAATTGGGTACGTTTGAGCTAAATCGAGAACACCGGCTTGCCCGCCACGTTCTCGATCTTGTCTTTGGCCCAGTCCATCGGGTTTTGATCAACGGGCAGTAGCACCCCAGCGGCGCGCACGGCTTGGGTTGCGGCGTCCAGAGCGGGTATTGGTTTGCCAGCCATCAAGTCGCGCGCGGCCTCTTCCAGCATGCGCCGGGCCATCACGATGCCCTTGTCAGTGGAGAGCAGTTTCTCCTGCGTACGGTCCTGGATCGCGCCCATGCTTTCCTGCAATGACGCGTCTTGCTCGCTGATGCCGTGCACGCCGCTGTAAGCGCGCTTTTCTTTTTGCGCTTTGCGGTCGATCAGGTACTCGTTGTCTTTATTGGCACGGGGCCGCCAGCTAACGGGCTGCCCCGCTTGCGCGGGTGGCTCGTACACCACGTGGATGCCGTGGCCGGCGTCCATGTCGTCGCGCTCCTGTTGTGAGAGCGGCTGATCGGGGCGGTAGTTGATGCTCCAGGCCCAGCAGTTTTCGTCGTCGATCGGCACCCAGACATGGCCCCCGAGTGAATGCTCGCCAAAAGGCGGGATCAGCGTGAACCACGGGAAGATGAACTGCGTGATGCGCCAGTAATAAGTCTTCAACTCAGCGCCCGCCCCGGCACCACCCGCTGTTTCGCCGCTCCTGTCACCGTTTCTGCGGCCATACAGCGTCAGGCCAAACGGGTTTTGTTCGATGTCAAAAATCACATTGCCGTCAGCCTTGATGAAGTCCACCGCGCGGGTACCCTGGTGCATCGGGTCGTTGTCGACCGAAAACTTGTGGACAAAGGAGACGTGGGCGGTGTCGATGCCGCCTTCAATCGCCTGCAAATAATTGCTTTGCTGCAGGCGCTTGGACACATACACATGGCTGGCCGGCAAGGTGCACCATTCGAGTCCCGGCGGCTCGGGTTGTTTGTCTGCCGGCCCCATGTAGGCCCAGACGATGCCGCCGCGCTCGATGCAGGGGTAGGCCTTGATGCGCATGCGCTCCAGCACCTGCGGCTGGCCGGGCGCGGAAGGCACGTCCACACACGCGCCGGTGCGGTCGAACTTCAGGCCGTGGTAAGCGCAGCGGATGCCGCAGTCTTCGTTGCGGCCAAAAAACAGCGAAACGCCACGGTGCGAGCAGAATTCGCTGATCAAGCCCGGCTGGCCTTTTGAATCGCGAAACGCCAGCAGTTTCACGCCCATGATCTGCACCCGCACCTGCGGCCCGTCGGGCTCGGCGATTTCAGCCGAGCCGACGACGGGCACCCAATAACGGCGCATCAAATTGCCCATGGGCGAGCCCGCGTTGGCATGGGTGAGGAAATCGTTGGTGGCTTGATCCATGGCGGCGCTGGCGTTCAAATTCGGAAATGGCATTGTCCACCACCGTGGCGGTAACATGGGCCGCAAACATCAAAATCGAAACAGGAGTCCCTCATGATCAGCGGCATGAACCACTTCACCATCGTGGCCGAAGACCCCAAGGCCACCACCGGCTATTACATTGGCCTGCTGGGCCTCAAAGACGGCTACCGGCCCGACCTGGGCTTCCCCGGCGCGTGGCTGTATGCAGGCGAAGCGGCGGTGCTGCACATCATCTATGGCCGCCCCATGCCCAACCCACGCACGGGTGTGCTGGACCACATGGCGTTCAGCGCCAGCGGGCTCAAAGAGGTCAAGGCCCGGTTTGATGCACGCGGGCTCAAATACAGCCTGACCCAGCAGGCCGGCACGAAAATTTGGCAACTCTTCAGCTTTGACCCGAATGGCGCGCGGGTCGAGCTGGATTTTGACCCGGCGGAGACGCTTTAACCGCGTTCTCGAAAGCGCTGCGCCGCGCCCGGCACTTTGCGCGGCGTTATTTGGAGGCGCGGCTGGCCTGCCCCTGAATTTGGATCAACGCCTTCAACTGGCCGCGCACTTCGGCCAATTCGCGTTGTTGCTCCAGCATGACGGCGCGCACTTCGCGCTGCTGCACGATGAGTTCGCTGATCTGGGTTCTGAGCGCCGAAATGTCCGTCAGCCGATCCATCACATCGGTGAGCAGGCTCATGCCGAGGCCTTGTCGTAGGCTTTGTCGGACGCCTTGCGGATTTTGGCGATCTGTTTCATGAAGTCGCCGTGTTCCTTCGCATTGGCCTTGAGATCGCCCAGCATGGCGGTGATGTCGGTCTGGGCCTTTTTGGTGCCTTCATCGAGCAGCTTGATGTCTGCCGACGTGACGCCCAAAATAGCGGCGTCAACCGCCTCGCGCATCAAATCGGAGACGCTGCGGCCCGCCTGTTTGGCAAAGGCCGTCAAAGCCTGCTTCTGCGGCGCATCCAGATAGACTTGGGTGAGAACCATGGACATGATGAAACCTCCGTCTTGAATGAAGGTTAATATACATTAACATGCACATCTTGTCAAAACAAGTCACATTCAAACCGTTGGTATTCACGCCGCCAAAAATGGCGGCTAAAAAAGCGCCATGAAAAAAAAGGGCTCCACATGAATTTCAAACTTCTATTGGCATGGGCCGCCTTTTCAGCCCTCGGCGGCTGCGCCATCACACCCACCCATCCAAGCTTGGTTGGCGGGTCGCTGCCCGATCTCATTCCCGTGCGGGATTTCGTTGCCGACACGCGCTCCGCTGGCGGACATGGTGTGTCGCCCGATGGCAAAAAGCTGGCCTGGTTTGGAACCGATGGCATCACGGGTGCAATCTTCGTCAGGAACATTGGGCAAAACGACGCAAAAGCCTTTCACATTCGGGCGCGTTACTTCCGCTGGTCTGCCGACAGCCAATACCTGTTGATCGTTGCCGACCAAAGCGGCGACGAAGACGCGCACATTTATGCTGGTAAAACCAACGGCGATGACCGGACGTTGACAGATTTGACACCCTTCGCCAAAACCAATTCGCATGTTTTGCGGGCTGTAGAAGGTGGTTCGGACATCATCATCACCTCCAATCAGCGCGACAAAAAGGTGTTTGATCTCTACCGTGTTGCACCCGGCAGCGGCAAACACGAGGTCTTGGCCACCAACCCTGGCAACGTGGCCTGGTGGGGCGTTGACAAAACTGGCAAGCTGCGCGCGCGTTTGGCATTTGAAGGCGACGACAGCCTGTTGCAATTGCCCAAGAACAACGACGCTTCTGAATGGACGACGACTGCCCGCGCCAGCCGCTTTGATTCGCTCTATTTCATTGAGTTCGACGGCGACGGAAAATCAGCCTGGGCACTGTCCAACCGGGGCCGCGACAAACAGGCCCTGGTCAAATTGGACTTGCAGACCGGCCTTGAAACGGTGGTCTTCGCCACGCCCGATGTTGACTTAGAGTCGGTGCGGCTCAAACAAAAAACAACCACACCCCTGACCGCGTCGTCCATGCCCGGCTACCCCCGGTTGGAGATCTTTGACGCCACGCTGCGCGCGCGAATCGAAGCCTTGACCAACGCCAAGCCCGCCGAGGTGCATGTCACCAGCATCGACAACGACGAACGCCAATTGACGGTTTTTGTAGGAACCGACAAAGGCGGGAAAACCTACCTGTTGAAAAGTGATTCGAGTCAACCTGAAGTTCTGGGCGAAGGTGCCATGTCACGCATGGCGCCCCTTCTTGCCGACACCAAACCGGTCTCATTCACCAGCCGCGACGGCCTCAATTTGCATGGTTACCTGACGCTGCCCGTGGGTGTGGTGCCGAGAAAATTGCCGATGGTGCTGCTGGTCCATGGTGGCCCGTGGGCGCGCGACCGCTGGAGCGCGGGCAACACCAACCGCAGCATGCAACAGTTTTTGGCGAACCGCGGCTACGCGGTATTGCAAGTGAACTACCGGGGTTCCACGGGTTACGGCAAGGCGTTTCTAGAAAAAGCGATTGGCGAATTTGCCGGGAAAATGCACGACGATTTGCTGGACGGCGTTGACTGGGCCGTCAAAACCGGCATTGCCGACCCGGTGCGCGTGGCGATTTATGGCGCGAGTTACGGCGGTTACGCTGCCATGGTGGGCGCTACTTTCACCCCGGAGGTGTTCGCTTGCGCCGTGAACGTGGTGGGTGTCACGCACCTGGCACGTCTGCTCGAAACGGCGCCAGCCTATTGGGAGCTTGGCAAGCCCTGGTGGACGCGTTTTGTCGGCGACCCAGCCAACCCGGAACAGCGCAAGGTGATGGACGGAAAATCACCGCTGTTCAAAGCGGATCAGGCCCAAAAACCAATCTTGATCATGCATGGCGTGAATGACGCCCGCGTGAAGCTTGAGCAATCTGATTTGATGGTCGCAGCGCTGCAAAAAGTCGGCAAACAGGTGGATTACGTCACGTTCAAGGGTGATGGCCACGGCAACCAAAAGTGGAACAACAACCTGACGATGTACAGGAAGACCGAAGATTTCCTAGCCTCTTGCCTGGGCGGCAGAAGCAGCGGTTTTGACTTCTACCAGTTGGTGGCCTGGATGTTTTGACTTACCCCACCCGGCGCGGCACCCCACACACCAAATCCCCCGGGTCATTCGCGGGCACGGCCAGGTCGTTCTTGGCCCAGGCCACGTCCATGTCGCGCGGCAGTTTCACGCCGTTTTTCACGGCCAAAATTTCCGCCATGATGCTCACGGCGATTTCGGGCGGCGTCTTGCTGCCGATGTAGATGCCGATGGGGCCGCGCAGGCGGGCCAGGCTGGCTTCGGTCTGGTCGAAGTGTTCGATCATGCGCTGCTGGCGCGCCACGTTGTTGCGGCGCGAACCAATGGCACCAACGTAAAACGCCTCGGTTTTCAGGGTTTCGAGCAGGGCCAGGTCGTCAAGTTTCGGGTCGTGCGTGAGGGCCACCACGCAGGAACGGCGATCAGCTTTGAACGCGGTGACTACGTCGTCCGGCATGTCGCTGGTGATGGCCACATTCGGCACCGACCAGGCACCGCGGTACTCCTCGCGCGGGTCGCACACGGTCACGGAGAAGCCGCTGAACAGCGCCATGGTCGCCAAATATTCTGTGAGCTGGCCCGCGCCGATGAGCAACATACGGTATTCGGGGCCGAAGGTATTGGTGATTTCAGTGTCGCTGACGGCCAAGTTCTCGGGCGTGGCGCTGGATTTGAGCGTCACCGCGCCGCCAGCCAATTGCACGGTGCGCTGCATCAGTTTTCCGGCTTCCAGCGACGCGACCAGTTCGCTCAAGCTCGCGGCGTCCGGGTCAAACTCCAGAAGCAATTCGAGCGTGCCACCGCACGGCAAACCAAACTGGTGGGCTTCGTCGGCAGTGATGCCGTATTTGACGAACTGCGGCGCGCCGCTGGGCAGAACGTGCAGCGTCTCGGAATTTGAAACACTGCTCGGCGCACTGGACGCGTAGGCCTGCGTGAACTTGTAGATCAAATCGTCTTCAATGCAACCGCCCGAAACCGAGCCGACCACCGCGCCGTCTTCACACAGCGCCATGATCGACCCCACGGGCCGGGGCGATGAACCCCAAGTACGCACCACGGTGGCGAGCAAGGCGCGTTTGCCCCTCTGGCGCCAATTGCGCAAGGTCCTCAAAACCATCACGTCTAAATTTTCCATGTCACTTTTCCTGAGGCTCTGAAGATGAGCGCGATCACCCCATTTTCAAGCGATTGCGGTTTCGCTGCCAGACAGGCTCAGCGCATCGCAAGCCAGGCGATGGCCACCACGGCAGCAATGCCGACCCAGACCCACACCGGAATCCCTGATTTTTCATCGTCAACCATATCGCCAGGTCTCGCAGGATCAGCGTGAGCAGCTTCCTCTTTGATAGCATATGCTGCGGGGTATTTGACCTGCATGGCCTCGTCAAACTTCTTGAAAAAATCTTCCGCCATGGATTTGGCGACGCCGTCGATCAGGCGTTGGCCAAGCTGGGCGATTTTGCCCCCCACCGAGGCGTGCACCGTGTATTGCAGCTCGCAGCCGCCTTCGTTGGGCACCAGTTTGACGGCCGAGTTCCCTTTGCCAAAACCCGCTGCGCCGCCCTGCCCCTCAAAGTTGATGCTGTAGGACTCGGGCGCGACGATGTCGGCAAGCGTGATCTTGCCCGCGAACTTGGCCGACACCGGGCCGATTTTCACCGCCATACCGATGGCGTATTGGTTTTCGCCCGTGGGCTCGACTTTGTCGCAGCCTGTTATGCAGGCCTTTAGCACCTCGGGGTCGTTGAGCGCTTCCCAGGCTTGTTGTTGGGTGATCGCCAATTGGCGGCTACCTTGCATGTCCATGTTTTTCTTTCTGTTTCCTGAATTTTGCGGGTTACTTCTTCATCAACTCGGCCAATGAGGCGGCCAAATCCTGCAACTTGCTCACATTGTGTACCGCCAACATGCCGTGCGCCTGACTGTGCAACACGGCGGCCCCACGGGCGATGGGGCTGTAGCCGTCAAACCGCAACAGCGGATTGAGCCACAACAGCCGGCGGCTGCGGCGGCGCAGCCAGGCCAGCTCGCTGCGCAAATCTTCCGGCTCGCCGGTGTCCAGGCCATCGGTAATGATGAGCACCAGCGTGCGCCTGCCCACCAGCCGCCGCGCATGGTGGTGGCGCAATGTGGCCAGCGATTCGCCAAGCTGCGTGCCGCCAGCGAAGTCGTCGATCAGGGCGCTGGCATGCGTCAGCATGTCGTCGGTGTCGGCGTGTTTGAAAGCCGGTGTGAGGTCGGTCAGGTGGGTGCCAAACGCGAACACATCGCGCTTGAAATTGCCCGCGACATGGCGGCGCGTGGCGGCGTGCAAAAACGCCAGCAACAGCCGCGCGTAACGCTCCATCGAGCCTGACACATCCACGAGAACCAGCAGTGGCAGCGGCTGCTCGCGCCGTTGCAGACGCGGCAGACGCAGCAGCTCACCGCCGGTTTGCGCGGCCTCGTGCATGACGCCCGGCCAATGCACGCGCGCGCCGCTTGAGGAACGGCGCAGGCGCCGTGCGTCGAAGTGCGGCAACGGCAGGCGAACGTCGCGGGCGAGTTGTTCGACCAGGCGGTATTCGGAGCCCGAGAGTGTGTTGAAGTCGGCGTGTTTGAGGCGCTGTAGGTCGCTGGCTGTCATGGCGGCGTCAAACTCCAGCTCTTTGTCTTGCGGCTTGGGTTTGGTTTCTTTGCCGTAGGCTTTTTGCGCCGCCAGCGCTTCGTTGACGCGCGGGCGGCGTTTGTTGGGCTCGGCTTTGCCCTCGGCGCTGGGCAGCAGTTGCGCCAGCAGTTTGTTGGCGACGTCGGGGTTGCGGAAGTAGGCATCAAACAGTTCACGGAACACCAGGCGGTCTTGCTCGCGGCTGACCATCACCGCTTCCATCGCCGCGCTGACGTCTTGCTTTTGAGCCAGGCCGACCGCTTGGGTCGCTTCCACTGCCAGCGCAATGCGGGAGGCATCGACCCGCACGCCCGCGCGGCGCAAAGTGCGGCCAAAACCGGCGATGTTGTCTGCCAGTTTGCCAGACCGCGCGTCACCTAATTGCATGGCAGGGGCATCCGTTCACCCTGAGCTTGTCGAAGGCCCTTCGACAAGCTCAGGGCGAACGGATTGGCTTGAGTCACAAACGATTTGGGTGGACTCACGAACGGTTTTGCTGGATTCATGTCAGCAACGTCTCAGGCGTCTTCCGTTTCGGGCTTGAGCAAGGCCGTTGCCATATCAGCCGTCAGCGCGGCCACATCTTCGCGTTGTTTGAACAGGATGCCGGCGGTGTCAGACACCACTTCGGGGTCAATGGCCAGCGTGTCCAGCGCCACCAGGGCCTTGGCCCATTCCACGCTCTCGGCAATGCCCGGCGCGCGCTGGAAGGCGTTGGAGAACGGCGCGCTTCTAAGGCGGCCCACAAACTCGGCCACTTGGGCGGACAAGGCCTGGGACGCCCCCGGCACCTGCGCGCGAACAATGGCCAGCTCGCGCTCGCGATCAGGGTAATCGAGCCAGTGGTAGAGGCAGCGGCGCTTGACGGCGTCGTTCAAATCCCGGGTGCGGTTGCTGGTGAGAATCGTCACCGGCGTTACTTGCGCTTTGACCGTACCGATTTCAGGAATGCTGACTTGGTATTCGCCCAGATACTCCAGCAAGAACGCCTCGAAGGGTTCATCAGCGCGGTCCACTTCGTCGATCAGCAACACGGCCCCAGGCGCGGGGGCCTGCAGGGCCTGCAAGAGCGGGCGGCGGATCAGGTAACGGTCTTGGTAGACCTCGCGCTCGACATCAGCAGTTTCACGGCGGCTGGTTTCATGCTCACGCAACTCGGCCGCGCGCATGTGCAAGAGTTGTGCGGCGTAATTCCATTCGTACAGCGCCTCGCGCTGCTCCAGGCCGTCATAACACTGAAGCCGAATCAGCGCCCGTTGCAAAGCCGTGCCCAGGGCTTTGGCCAGCTCGGTTTTGCCGACGCCCGGTTCACCTTCCAGCAGCAAGGGTCGCTGCAATTTAAGTGCCAAAAACACCGCCGTGGCCAGGCGGCGGTCGGCAAAGTAACCACTGGCCCGCAGCGCGTCGATGAGTGCGTTAACTGAAGAGAATGGCGTTGAATTATTCATCTATATTATGAATTTAAAATCTAAATTTGCATAAATTAGTTGCATTTTATCGTCATAATTTATAGCAAATTATTCAATAAGCACGAGACTTGATAGGCTACTATTTTAATAAATTATCTTAAGAAAAAGAAAAAGCCCCATATCCTTCGACACGGGGCTTGACCAGCGCCTGGTAGGACGCGTTGATTTTAGGCGTGTCGGCCGACTCAACCGTTCAACAGCTTGTCGCCTTATTCCATTTCTAAATCATTCGTGAAGTAGGCGCACCGACGAAGACAGTGCGCAGGCATCGGCTAGGAGGTGCAACGACCTGCACGGATGATTTGAAATGGAATCAGCCCAGCATCTTGGCCACGGCGCGCTGGGTTTGCACACTAATCAGGTTGGCGCGGTAAGCCGCAGAAGCGTGGATGTCGGCGCTCAAGTCCGACGCGTCAATCTTCACCGCTGCGGCGGAAGCCACTGTGAAACTGGCGGTCAGCGCCGCTTCAAGACCCTTGTGGCGGAACACGCCACTGCCGCCGCCGGTGATGGCCACACGTACGCCTTTGTCAGTCTGCGCGACAAACACGCCGATCAAGGCAAAACGCGAGGCCGGTTGCACAAACTTCATGTAGCAGGCTTTTTTGGCTGCGGGGAAACTGATGGACGTGATGAGCTCGCCGTCTTTCAAGGCGGTGGTGAACATGCCCTGGAAGAAGTCATCTGCCGCAATCGAGCGCTGGTTGGTGGTGACCGTGCCGCCCAAGGCCAGCACCGCGCTGGGGTAACAAGCCGCCGGGTCGTTGTTGGCCACAGCACCACCCAAAGTGCCCATAGCACGCACCTGGCGGTCGCCAATGTGCGCCGCCAAGTCTGCCAAGGCGGGGATGGCGGCTTTCACGTCGGCGCTGTTGGCCACGTCGATGTGGCGCGTCATGGCGCCAATGACGACGTTGTTGCCTTCACGTTTGATGCCGACCAGCTCTTTGATTTGCGACAGGTCAGCCAGTTTGCCGGGGTCAGACAAACGCAGCTTCATCGAGGCGAGCAGCGTTTGGCCACCGGCCAATACTTTTGCGCCCGCAGCGGCGAGTTTGGCCGCGTCGGCTGTGGTGGCGGGGCGGTCGAGTGTGAATGAGTACATATTTTTCTCCTTCTTTCTGTCTTACTTCGCAGCCTGGATGGCTTCCCACACGCGGTGGGGCGATGCGGGCATGTCGAATTCTTTCACCCCCACATCCCTGAGGGCGTCAAGCACGGCGTTGATCACTGCTGGCGGTGATCCAATCGCGCCGGCCTCGCCGCAGCCCTTGGTGCCCAAGGGGTTGTGGGTGCACGGCGTGCAGATGGTGTCGATGGTGAAGTTCGGAAAATCATCGGCGCGCGGCATGGCGTAGTCCATGAAGGAGCCGGTGAGCAACTGGCCGGTTTCAGTGTCGTACACGCAGTTTTCCAGCAGCGCCTGGCCGATGCCCTGCACGATGCCGCCGTGCACCTGGCCTTCAACGATCATCGGGTTGATGATGGTGCCGAAGTCGTCCACCGCCGTGAACTTGTCGATGCGGGTCTTGCCGGTGGCCGGGTCAATTTCGACCTCGCAGATGTAGGTGCCCGCTGGGAAGGTGAAGTTGGTCGGGTCGTAAAACGCGGTTTCGTTCAGGCCCGGCTCCAGTTTGTCGAGCGGGTAGTTGTGTGGCACATAAGCCGTAAGCGCCACGCTGCCGAAAGGCACTTTTTTGTCGGTGCCTTTGACGGTGAATTCACCATTGGCGAACTCGACATCGGCGTCGCTCGCTTCCATCAAATGCGCAGCGATTTTTTTCGCTTTGGTTTCAATTTTGTCAAGCGCTTTCATGATGGCCGCGCCGCCCACCGAGATGGAGCGCGAGCCGTAAGTGCCCATGCCAAAAGGCACACGCCCCGTGTCGCCATGCACCACATCGACGTTCTCCACCGGGATGCCCAAACGCGCTGCCACCACCTGCGCGAACGTGGTTTCATGGCCCTGGCCGTGGCTGTGTGAGCCGGTGAACACTGTCACGCTGCCGGTCGGGTTAACGCGGACTTCGCCGCATTCAAACAAACCCGCGCGTGCGCCCAGGGCGCCCGCGATGTTGGAAGGCGCAATGCCGCAGGCTTCGATGTAGCTGCTGTAGCCAATGCCGCGCTTCAAACCCTTTGCGCTGCTGGCTGCCTTGCGCGCGGCGAAGCCGCCCACGTCGGCGATTTTTTCGGCTTTGTCCATGGCGCCACGGTAGTCGCCCACGTCGTATTGCAAGGCCACGGGGGTCTGGTACGGCCAACTGGTGATGAAGTTGCGTTTGCGGATTTCGTCTTGCGAGAGGCCCATGTCCCAGGCGCAGCGGGTGACCAAGCGCTCCAGCAAATAGGTGGCTTCCGGGCGGCCCGCGCCCCGGTAAGCATCGACCGGTGTGGTATTGGTAAACCAGCTATCTACTTCCACATAGATTTGCGGGCAGGTGTATTGACCGGCGAGCAAGGTAGCGTACAGGATGGTCGGCACCGCCGAACCAAAGGTGGACAAATACGCGCCCAGGTTCGCGTCGGTATGCACGCGCATGGCGAGGAATTTGCCATTGGCGTCCATGGCCATTTCGGCGTGGCTCACGTGGTCGCGGCCATGCGCGTCGGTCAGGAAGGACTCGCTGCGCTCGCAGGTCCATTTGATGTTGCGGTTCACTTGCTTGGCCGCCCAGGTCAGGGCCACATCTTCCTGGTACAGGTAGATCTTGGAGCCGAAACCGCCGCCCACGTCAGGGGCGATGACACGAACTTTGTGCTCGGGCAGCGACAGCACAAAAGCGCACATCAGCAGGCGCTCGACGTGCGGGTTCTGGTTGGACACATACAGCGTGTATTCGTCGCTGGCACGGTTGTACATGCCGATGGCGGCGCGCGGCTCCATCGCGTTGGGCACCAGGCGGTTGTTGGTCAAATCAAGCTTGGTGACTTTCGCTGCAGTGGCGAAAACGCCGTCTACCGCCGCCTTGTCGCCCAGCGCCCACTTGAAGCAATGGTTGTCGGGCGCTGCCTCGTGCAGTGCGGTGGCTTTGGCGGCCTGCGACACATCGGTGACGGCGGGCAACACGTCATAGCTCACATCGACCGCTTCAGCGGCGTTTTTAGCCTGTTACAGCGTCTCGGCAATCACCATGCCCAGCGCATCACCCACATGGCGCACTTTGCCAATAGCCAACACCGGGTGTGGCGGCTCTTTCATGGGTGTGCCGTCGATGCTGGTGATGAGCCAGCCGCAGGGCAAGCCGCCCATTTTCCCTTCAAGATCTTTGCCAATGAAAATTTTCACCACGCCTGGCATGGCCGAGGCTTTGGTGATGTCAATCGACTTGATGACAGCGTGCGCGTGCGGGCTGCGCACAAACACACAATGCGTCTGGTTGACCAGGTTGATGTCGTCGGTGTAGTTGCCTGCGCCGGTGAGGAAGCGGTAGTCTTCCTTGCGTTTGATGGCTTCGCCGATGTGGGGAAGTTTTGAAAAATCTGATGCGCCCATAGTGTTTCTCCTGGAGTTTGGTTCGCAAGTTCGGCTCAGGCCATGGCCGCTTGGCCCATCTTCACGGCTTTGACGATGTTTTGATACCCGGTGCAGCGGCACAGGTTGCCTTCGAGCAACTCGCGGATTTCGGTTTCATTCGCCTTGGGGTGGTGTTTGCACAGATCGACCGCGCTCATCACCATGCCGGTGGTGCAGAAGCCGCACTGCAGGCCGTGGCACTCTTTGAAGGCCGCCTGCATGGGGTGCATGGTGCCGTCGGGCTGCGCCAGGCCTTCGATGGTGGTCACCTCAGCGCCGCTGGCTTGCGCCGCCAGGATGTTGCATGACTTCACCGCGCGGCCATTCATGATGACGGTGCAGGCGCCGCATTGGGCGGTGTCACAGCCGACATGGGTGCCGGTGAGTTTGAGGCTTTCGCGCAAAGCCTGCACCAAGAGGGTGTTGGCCGCCAGGTCGAGGCTGGTGGCTTTGCCATTGACTTTCAACTGTACCTGCATAGTAATTTTCTCCGTCACAAATGGGGGGAATAAGCCTTTCAATTATTGATATCGAAAGTTTCAAAAAGCCTAGGCAAAACCCTAAAACCCGCGCCAGTTGGTGTTAAATTCTCAAATTGAAACAAAGCCGCAAATAAGCCCTCCGCATGTTGCAAACCCTGATCCAAAGCGCCGAGCAGCGCCTGCGCCATATCGAGATGGCGCGGCAAGCCGTGTTGCACGACCGCAAGCTGGGGGGTGGCGCGGCCACCTCGCCCTGGATCACCCGCTCCTGGCAGCGCTGCCTGAGCAACGGGCAGTTGCCGCACCAGCTGGTCAGCTTCGACCAGGTTTCCCTACAGGCCATGCGCCGCTCGGAGGAAGCCAACCACCTACTGCTCAATGCGGCGCGCCCGGCCTTGAAACGCCTGGGCCAGGCCATCGCCGAGACGCGGTATTTCGCCATCTTGACCAATGCCGACGGCGTGGTGGTCGATGTGGGTGGCCCGATTGACCGCAGCGACCCGCGCGCCAACGTGATCGCCCGCGTGGGCGTCGATTTGTCTGAGCGCAGTGTGGGCACCACCGCCATCAGCGCGGCGCTGGCTGAAAAGCACCCGGTGTGGCTGCACCGGGGCGAGCATTTTTTCAACGGCAATGCAGCCTACAGCTGCGCCGGTGCACCGCTGTTTGGGCCTGACGGGCAAGTCGTGGGCATGCTTGACTTGACCGGCATTGAAGAAAATGAACGTCCCGAGCTCAAATACCTGGTGGCGCAGTCGGCCCGCACCATCGAAAACACACTCACGCTGAACCGTGCGCACCAGTTGCTGGTGCGGCTGAACTGGCCGGGCCGCGCGCTGGGCGACGAAACCGACGGCCTGGTCTGCCTGGACGCCGAAGGCTGGGTCACGGGCGCCAACCAGGGAGCGCGCCACATGATTGCGCATTTGAAGCAATCTGACGCCAGCGCCGACACCCCCATCCACAGCAGCGAATTGTTCGCCATGCCGTTTGAGATGTTGTTTGACGCCGCCGGGCGCGAGTCTTACGGCCTGCCCGCGCCGATCGACGTGCCGCTGTGGTCGGGTTTGCGGCTCAACGCCATCTCGGTCAAACGCGGCCACCCGGCGGACGAGGCGATTTCCGTGCGCGGCACGCTGTCGAACGACCACCAGTCGCTGCGCGAAGTCGAAACCGCACTGATCCGCAAAGCCGTCGTGCAGGCTAAAGGCAACGTCATGCAGGCCGCGCGCGAGTTGGGCATCAGCCGCGCTACGGTCTATCGCAAGCTCGGCAACAAGAAGGTTTAAGCTTCCGCGCGTTGCCGGTAGGCCGCTTTGCGGCCCTGCCACTAAATTTCAGGGCGTCTTGAAGGGGCTGGAAAATTTGGCATCCGCCACAAAACCCGCATCCGTGAGTGTGCCCAGAAAGGCGACCAGCGCCGCTTTGTCCGCCACCGTCAAACCCAATTGACGCGGCAGGCCACCTGGGGCAAGAAGGCGGTTGTCCAGCGCTGGCCCGGCTTGCACGCCGCTGTTGTAGTGCTCCACCACCTGCGCCAAGCTTGAAAAACGCCCGTCATGCATGAAGGCGCCGCTGAGCGCCACATTTTTGAGCGAGGGGCTTTTGAATACCGTGGTCTCGCCTGCATCCAGGCCATTGGAGCGCGAGTTGGCGGCCAATGCAAAAGTGGGCGGAACGTGGCAGGCGACGCAGCCTGCGCCGCCCGCACCGGGTGCCGTCACAAACAGCGTGCGTCCGCGATTCTGTTCAGCGCTGAAGTTGGCCAAATTCGCATTCAGCCCCCGGTCTGGCAGCGCCGGATTGAAGGTCAGCGCAAAACCGGTGTCCCACGCGCTGCCAGTGGAGACCATGGCCCGTTCAAACTGGGCCAGCGCCCGCTGCACGCGGGCCTCGGTGATGGCGCTGTCGCCAAATGCCTGCGTAAAAATGGGTGCGTAATAGGGCAGGGTTTGCAACTTGGCAAACAGCGCCGTCAAACCGCCGTGTGCGGCGTCGAAGCCCATTTCCACCGGGTTTTGGATGGGTTGGCTGGCTTGCGCCTCCAAACTGGCAGCACGGCGATCCCAAAAGGCCGTGCCTGGACGGAAATAACGGGTATTGCCCAAGCGCATGGCGTGGGCCGTGGTGAACGTGCCCCCCGCGAATCCGATGCTGAAACGGTTCGGGTCGTCAAAACCCCGCGCCTGCTGGTGGCACGAGGCACATGACACGGCGTTGTTGACGCTCAGATTTTTGTCATAAAAGAGCACGCGGCCCAAGGTGGCGATCTTGTCATTGACCGGATCGCCTGGCGGTGTGTTGTCAATGGCCGCAACTGTCGCGTCGTAATAAGCTGGCAATGCTGGCGACGCGTAGTTGGCAGGAGCGGCGAAATCGAGATTCAGCACAGCGCTGACTTCTGTCGGCGTTGCGGCTGCCGTGGCGGCAGTACCGCCACCCCCGCCTCCGCAGGCCGCCACCAGAAGCGACGTCGAGACGGTCATCACAATCTGCCACCCCGGCTTTGGGCGAGATGAACGACGGGCGGAGTGTGCAGAGTTTGGAGCGGGCATGCGCGCATTCTCTGCTGCCAGCCACGGCGCTACGTGCCGCCTGAACGTGTTTTACCCAGCTTTACGGCGTCTTTACCTCGCCTTCATGGTGCTCTGCCGCGTGTGGACAATCCGCAAGTTGGATGACAAAACGGGCTTTTGGCATCAATCACTAATTGTTAACACCCATGTTAATTTTAATGGATTTTTTGTCAATCTTTTGTAAATTTCAAAAATTTTGACCCCTAGGTCACGTATTTATTGAATATTTTGCTATAAATATAGAAGCATAAGTATATTTTCATTTTCTACGAACTGCGTCAAACCAAAGTATGCTCGCCACATCGCTGGCGCTTCAGCCCGGTTTTGGCAACACCACTTCGACTGTGTTGAGCCAGCGCACATGGCGCGGCCCGCCGCGCAGATCCTGTAAAGAGCGCAGCGACGGCAGGCCGTCGGTGTCAAGCAAGTCGCTGTTGCCATGCCGCAGCACCACCACCACGCCGTCGCCGAGTTGCGCGTTGTAGAGTTCGCCCCAGGAAAAACTGGCCTGGTAGCCGTCTTGGGCGGTGAGCAGAATGACCGCCTTGCGCACCTCGGCCATCAGCCAGGCGTAGGCGCTGCGCCTGGCCGGAGGCTGCACCGTGCCGCGTCCGCCGGTGAGTTTTTGCGCCTTGGCGTCCGGCGCGGCCTCCGCGCCTCACTTGGTGGCGTTCGGGAAGAAAAGCTGCTCGCCGCCGATCTTGTAGCCTGCAATGGCCGCCTGGCCCGGCGCCGAGATCACCCAATCGACAAACTTCTGCGCTTCTGCCACTTTCACATGGGGGTGTTTGGCCGGGTTGACGGCCATCACGCCGTATTGGTTGAAAAGTTTGGTGTCGCCCTCAATCAGCACCGCCAGATCCCCCCGGTTCTTGAAAGCCAGCCAACTGCCCCGGTCGGCCAGCGCATAGGCGTTGTTGGCGGAGGCGATGTTCAGCGCCGGACCCATGCCGCAGCCGCACTCCTTGTAGCCCGTGCCTTTGCCATCCTTGGAAGTGGCGGCGATGGCCGCGTTCCAGTACCGCAGCTCGGCCGCGTGGGTGCCGCTTTTGTCGCCGCGCGAGATGAAGCCGGACTGCGTGGCGGCGATCTTCTTCAAACCTTCCAGGATGTCGCGGCCCTTGGCGCCAGCCGGGTCGTTCTTCGGGCCGACCACGACGAAATCGTTGTACATCACCTCAAAACGTTTCACCGCGAAACCGTCGGCGACGATTTTTTCCTCGGCTGTTTGGTCATGCACAAAGAGCACGTCGGCGTCGCCCCGGCGGCCCATGTCCAGCGCCTGCCCGGTGCCCACGGCCACTACCTTGATGTCGATGCCGCTGGCCTTTTTGAACGCCGGCAACAGGTGGGTGAACAGGCCCGACTGTTCGGTCGATGTGGTGGAGGCCATCACGATGTTTTGCGCTTGCGCCGATGCAAAACCCGCCGTGAACGCCGCCAAAACGGTCGCTGCCAGCGCCTGTTTGACGCAAGCCCATGGCCCCAATGGCTTGAAAACCCTCATGACAATTCTCCTTTTACAAAAAAATGGGCGGCCGGGTATTTGTCCTGCAACAGGCTGCCCTCAAAAAACTGCGCGACCGGCAGGTCGGCCATGACGCGGCCTTTTTCCAGGTAAATCACGCGCGAAGCCAGGCGTTTGACCTGGCCCAGGTTGTGGCTGGCGAACACCACCGTCATCTCGGATGTCAGCTCGGCCAACAGCGCCTCCACCTCGCGTTTGGCATGCGGGTCCAGGCTGGCTGTGGGCTCGTCCAGCAGCAAAACCTCGGGCGCGAGCACCCAGGCGCGCGCCAGGGCCAGGCGTTGTTGTTGGCCGCCCGACAGGGTTTTGGCATTGCGCGCCGCCAGATCGGCCAGGCCGACGCGCTGCAAGGCCGCTGCCGCGCGGGTTTTGGCGGCTTGCCACGGGGTGCCGCGAATCCACAAACCCAGGGCCACGTTGTTCAGGCAACTGGTGCGCAACATGTAGGGGCGCTGGAACAACATGGCCTGGCGTTTTTTCATCGGCTGCTTGACATTCCCGGCGCTGGGTTCCACCAGGCCATGGATCAGACGCAACAAGCTGCTTTTGCCGCTGCCGTTGCTGCCCACCAGCGCCACCCGTTCGCCGACATGGATGGCCAGGTTCACGTCGCGCAAGGCCGTCACCGGGCCGAAACGCAACTCGGCGTTGCGAAAAGCACAAACCAGCGTCGGGGCCAGCATCGGGATGAGGGTCTCGCGCTTCATGCCGCCTGCCCGGTCGTTGCCATGGGCGGCGCGATGCCAACACCACCGCCTTCAAGCCTCTCGCGCCAGCGCTTCACCAAGCCAATTAGGGCGTTCAGCAACAGCACCACAGCCAGCAGGATCAGCCCGAGCGCCAGCGCCAGCGGCAAATCGCCCTTGCTGGTCTCCAGCGCGATGGCGGTGGTCATCACGCGGGTGAAGCCGTCGATGTTGCCGCCCACGATCATCACCGCGCCGACTTCGGAGATGGCCCGGCCAAAGGAGGCAATCAGCACCGTGAGCAAGGCATAACGCTCGTCCCAGGCCAGGATGCAACTGCGCAAGAGGGGGCCTGCGCCGAGCGACGCGATCTGTTCCCCATGGCGGTTTTGCGCGTCTTCCACACACTGGCGCGTCAGCGCAGTGGTGACCGGCAGCACCAAAAGCGCCTGTGCCAGCACCATCGCCTTGAAACTGAACAACCAGCCCAGAGCGCCCAACGGCCCTGCACGCGACAACAGCAGATACACCATGAGACCCACCACCACCGAGGGCACCGCCAGAAGTGTGTTCAACAGCGCCAGCACTGCGCCACGGCCCCGGAACTGCACCACCCCGAGCCATGCGCCCAGCGGCAGCCCCACAGCGCAAGCCAGCAGGCAAGCACTGGCGCTTACCGCCAGCGAGCGACCGACAATGCCCAGCAAGGTGGGGTCCAAGGATTGCACAAGCACGATAGCGGTGAACGCGCTGTCAGAGAAACTGGTCATTCAAAAACTTGTCATATCTTGCGGTATCGTAGGGCGATCACAATTCCCTGGCGATAGGCATTCCATTGCATAGGCTGCAACTCCACTACGCGCTCGCACCCGCAGCCCACCAAGCGGCCAGCCCGGCGCAGGTGCGTAACCCGCTGATTGATCTGCTCGGTGCGGTGTCTCAGACGGGGTCCATATCGGCCGCAGCGCGGCGCGTGGGCTTGTCTTACCGCCACGTGTGGGGTGAGCTCAAACGCTGGGAGCAGGTGTTAGGGCACGATATCGTGCATTGGGAAAAAGGCAAAGCCGCCCGCTTGACCGAGTTTGCCAACAAACTGCTGTGGGCCGAAGCGCAGGCGCAGGCCCGGCTGGCGCCGCAAATAGAAGCCTTGCGCAGCGAGCTCGAGCGAACCTTCGCTGTCGCCTTTGACGACGCCGCCCACGTCGTCACGCTCTATGCCAGCCACGACGACGCCCTGACGGCCTTACGCGAACACGCCCTGCACCTGGACAAGGGCGCGTTGCACCTGGACATCCGTTTCACCGGCAGCGTCGATGCGATCCGTGCACTCAACGAGGGGCGCTGCGTAATGGCTGGGTTCCATACGCAGGATGCGCCTGGCGCTTTGCGGTCCGGCTCGCTGGCCGAGCGCACCTACAAGCCGCTGCTGCGGCCGGGGCAGCACAAAATCATTGGTTTTGCCAAACGTGCGCAGGGCTTGATCGTGGCCGCTGGCAACCCGCTGCAACTGGCCAGCCTGCGGGACGTCGCCGCGCGGGGCGCACGTTTTGCCAACCGCGCGCTGGGCAGCGGCACGCGCTTGCTGCTCGATGATTTACTGGCGCAGGCGCACTTGCACGCAGATCAAATCCAGGGCTATGGCCACCACGAGCCTTCACATGCGGCGGTGGCGCAGGCGGTGGCCGGTGGCACGGCGGATGTAGGTTTGGGCATTGCGGCGGCAGCGCACGCGCGCGGCCTGGATTTTGTCGAACTGGCGCAGGAGACTTACCACCTGGTGTGCCTGAAGGACGCGCTGGAGCAAGCACCGGTGGCGGCCCTGCGGCACCTGCTCGGCGCTGCCGCATGGCAGCACGCCATCAACCAGATTGCGGGGTATCAAAGTGCCCACAGTGGCGAGGTGTTGGCACTGAGCCAGGTGTTGCCGTGGTGGCGCTTCAAGGGGCACAAACGAAAAGGCACAAGCGGCAGAGCGCCGAGGCCAAAGCCCGACTAGCGGCGGGACTGGCGCGGGCCACGCCTTGTTTGACGAGGTTTGTTTTGACGTGCATTTTTATAAAAAATTGCGTTTATTAGTAATTTTAATTAAAATTCATATATTTTTTAGTGCATTTAAATATTAAATTATATAGCATACTATTTAATATTTATGAGGGCTATATTTAATTTAAAATACTAAATTTAGTGTTTATTTTTTTATTTACGATAAGCTTCACGCTGCACAAGATCGAAACCCTACAAACAGCGCGTCTTGATCAGGGCTGGCAAACTTGCGGAATTTGGCCGAACGGATGCGCGGCGGCGTGGCAAAAGAAGCGCCTCTGAGCACCCGGCTGACGCCAAAATGCGGCGCTGAATAATCTGCCCACGGCCCGGCCTGAAAACCTGGGTACGGCCTGAAGGCGCTGGCGGTCCATTCCCACACATCACCCCATCTGAACCCGCGGCGTAGCGCCAGATGCGCGGCCACTTCCCACTCGATTTCTGCCGGCAGGCGCCGCCCGGCCCAACGGCACCAGGCGTCGGCTTCAAACCAACTCACGTGGGTCACACACTGCCCGCCTGCCATGCGGCGCGCTTTGCCGAAACGGGTCTGCATCACCGCCCCGCTGGCCACGCCAATCTGGTCTACATAACGCGGCCCGCGCCGCCCTTCGGCGGCCGCCGTGGCTGCCAGCCAGCGCCAGCCGTCCGGGTGCCAAAACGCCTCGGTGTCATACCCGCCGTCGTCCACAAACTCCACAAACTGCGCCCACGAAACGACCTGCGCGTCAATCTCGAACTCAGGCACGGGGTCATCAAACGCGGGCTGCTCGTTGTCAAACAAAAATCCTGCCCCCTCGGCGCCCTTTGCGCCAACTTGCCAGCGCGTGGCGGGTATTGCCAACGGCTCGCGCTGTGCGTTAGGACCCGGCAGATCCACCGCCAGACCCAAGCCGAGCGACTGCGCCATCACCACCAACTCCTCAGCGAGGCACTCTTCGTGGAACAGGGCCAGCCGAAAAAAATAAAGCCCCGAGTCCGTGTCAGGGGCTCTGTCCAGCAGATCCAGCGTGACCTCCAGCGTGTTGAGCAAGTAGGCACGGGTCTGCTCGGCATCCGCAGTGCCGGTCGTCACCGGAAACGGCGCGGGTGCCACGGCTCGCTCCCAGAGCATATCGGCGTCGGAATGCGCCGACGCCAGCCGCGCCGCCGCACCATCCGCGAGCGCTCCGGCACTGCGCTGCACGTTGCGCGCAGTCCACCACTCCTGAAACCAGGCACCATGGCCCAACACTTGTAGCGCCTGCCGATGCGCCGCCTCGGTATTTTCGAATTGCGACGCGATCAGGAGCGTCCGGTTGCGCGCATCCATCAAGGCGAGCGAAAGTTGCTCTTTTTGCGCCAACCGGAAATCGGTGGCCGTGCTGAACGGTGTCGAAGTTTGGGGCATGGCTCGCTAAATGTTTTTAAGGAAGATGCGCGTCAAGATGCGCATTGATTTTCTAAGGGAAACTCCCTGCCGGGGCAGTCTAATCTGTTTCTACAATCCCGCATTGCAGCAACGCCTCTGGCATTCCGCCCCAGCGTTTGATCAATTTTCTGAATGGAGAAGTCGATATGGATCGTCGTTTAGTCATCAAGAATGCCGGTTTGGCTGGCGTTTTGGCAGCTGGTGCCGCGCCCGCCGTCGTGCATGCGCAGGCCAATGTGCGCTGGCGTCTCACGTCGAGTTTTCCGAAGTCGCTCGACACTTTGTTTGGCGTGTCAGATGTGTTTGCCAAAAAAGTCAAAGACATGTCAGGCGGCAAGTTTGAGATCTCCACCCACGGCCCCGGCGAGCTGGTGCCCGCCTTTGGCACGGTCGATGCGCTGCAGGCTGGCACGGTGGAAGCGGCCAGCACCGCGCCCTACTACTACTTCGGCAAAGACCCGACATTCGCCATCGGCTGCGCCATCCCCTTTGGCTTGAACAGCCGCCAGATGACGGCCTGGATGTATGAAGGCAACGGCCTGAAACTGATGCGCGAGTTCTACCGCAACTACAACATCATCAGTTTCCCCATGGGCAACACCGGCGCGCAGATGGGCGGCTGGTTCAGGAAGCCGATCAACTCGCTGGCCGACATCAAAGGCCTGAAATTCCGCACCGGCGGCTTCAGTGGCGTGATCTGGGAGCGTATTGGCGGTGTCGCGGCCAACATCCCTGGCGGGGAAATTTATGCCGCGCTTGAAAAAGGCACGATTGACGCTGCCGAGTGGGTCGGCCCCTACGATGACCAGAAGCTCGGCTTCAACAAAATCGCCCAAAACTACGCCTACCCCGGCTATTGGGAAGGCGGCCCGCAACTTGACCTGCACGTCAATATCAAGGCCTACGAAGCGTTGTCGCCAGAATACAAAGCCATTGTCGAGGCCGCGTCTGCCTATGCCCACATCGACATGCAGGCCAAATACGACGCGCGCAACTCCACCGCATTGAAGCAGTTGGTGGCCGGTGGCACCAAGCTGTTCCGCTTCCCCAAAGACTTGATGGATGGCGCGTTCAAGGCCTCCATGGACACCTATTCCGAGCTGTCGGCCAAAAACCCGGCCTGGAAGAAGGTTTACGAAGACTACGCCGTCTTCCGCCGCGACGCCAACCTGTGGTTCCGCTTCACCGAAGCGGCGTTTGACGACTACATGCAAGCGGCCAAGCTGTAATCCAGTCGCTCGCAAAATAAAAAGCCCCGCAATTGCGGGGCTTTTTTTCTTAGTTCGTCAACTCCAGCCGACGCTCTATTCTGTCTATCCGCTCAGCCAACGTGTCAACACGTTTGGGTCTGACGGGCCTGGTCACCAGATAAATGGGCCAAGTCGCCACGGATTGAAGCAATACCAATTTCCAATTGCGACATGCGGCTCTTGATCTCCTTGAGCTCACGCTCAATGCGATCTTGGCCTCCCTGAAATCGCTTCAGGTGCTCCAAAACAAGGTTTGTCGAGTCGTCCATCCTGGTAATTTACTCCTATAGATGGTGTCGATTGCACCAACCGCAGACGCAGCAACAAATCACATGTAGCTCATTTTCGACTTTCTGACGGGCACACCGGCCAATGCGCTAGTAACAATCAAAACAGTCTGAGATTTGGGCTGGCCAACGACGGTTGGTCTACATACCCCCGGAAGCCCGAATGTTCGCGTTCTCAATGGGAAAACCTACTGTTGAAAATCATAACGGAAAGTCGCGCTATGCGCGCACTGGGTTACTTTTTCTTGTCGGCCTCCAGCGCGCGTTTCACCGCCTCCATCGGGTCTTCCTCTTTGGTGTCGGCTTTAGGCGCAGATTTGAGGTCTACGTCTCCTGCTTTGGGAACCTCCAGTGTCGGAGCTTCTTTGCCATAACCACGGCCACCGCCCATGTTCTGGATATCGTCACCGGCCTTCTTGATGTCCAGCACTTTTTCCTTGTCCAGGAAGATGGTCACAGACTGGGGGACGAAGATGACGACAGCCACCAAAATCAACTGCAGGAAGATGAAGGGAATCGAGCCGAGGTAAATATCCTTGGACTCGACTTTGCGCGGCAAAGACCCGTTTTTGTGCAGCGTGTCGGCAATGCCGCGCAGGTAGAACAGTGCAAAGCCGAAGGGCGGGTGCATGAAACTGGTCTGCATGTTGACGCAGATCATCACGCCGAACCAGATCAGGTCAATGCCCAACTTGGCGGCCACCGGCGCCAGGAAGGGGATGATGATGAAGGCGATCTCGAAAAAGTCGAGGAAGAAAGCCAGGAAGAAGATGAAGATGTTGACGGCGATCAAAAAGCCGATCTGCCCGCCCGGCAAGCCCGCCAGCATGTGTTCGATCCAGATGCCGCCATCGACACCCTGGAACACCAGCGAGAACACGCGCGACCCGATCAAGATATAGACCACCATGGCGGTCAGGCGCATGGTGCCAATCATGGCCTGCCAGGTGAGATCCCAGGTCAGGCGTTTGCTCAACCAGGCCAGCAGTATGGCGCCCATCGCCCCCATCGCGCCCGCTTCTGTGGGCGTAGCCACGGCAACGTCCAGGCCCGGCAAGCCGCCCATGCTGCCCAGCACCGTGAAAATCAAGACAGCCGAAGGCACGATGCCCTTCAGGCATTTGCGGTACAGCGGCCAGCCATTGAGCTCACGCGACTCTTTGGGCACGCCAGGCAGCGCCTCGGGGCGCAGGCGCGTCAGGAGGAAGGTGTAGGCGGCAAACAGCAGAACTTGCAGGATAGACGGCCCCCAAGCCCCTTTGTACATGTCGCCGACCGATTTGCCGAGCTGGTCGGCCAACACGATCAAAACGAGCGATGGCGGCACCAGTTGGGTGATGGTGCCAGAAGCCGCCAACACGCCCGTGGCATAACGGATGTTGTAGTTCCAGCGCATCATCACCGGCAGCGAGATCATGGCCATGGCGATGACCTGCCCGGCCACAGTGCCGGTGATCGCGCCCAGGATGAAGCCGACGATGATGACCGAATAACCCAGGCCACCCTTGACTGTGCCAAACATCTGGCCCATGGAGTCGAGCATGTCCTCGGCCAGGCCGCAGCGCTCCAGGATAGTGCCCATCAAGGTGAAGAACGGAATGGCCAAGAGCAAGTCGTTGGACAAAATACCGAACACATTCAGTGGCAGCGCCGTCATGAACTGCTGCGGAAACCAGCCCATGTAGACGGCGAAATAACCGCTGCCCAAGCCCAGCGCCGCCAGCGAGAACGCCACGGGGAAGCCGATCAGCATGATGATGATGAGCCCCGCGAACATCAGCGGAGCGAATTCTTGCATCGTCATTGCAGGGGTCTTTCGTAGTGGAAGTCGCCATCGTACTGGTGGGTCAACCAGGCAGCGCGTTTGATGATTTCAGACAGGCCTTGCAACAGCAGCAGGGTAAATCCGAGCGGCAGCATCAGCATGGCCGG
>JANLYO010000076.1:0-10207 GCA_031365665.1 Rhodoferax sp.
ATCGTGGCCACGATCAAAATGCTGGAGCAGTTGCCCTGGCCCAAACATTTGCGCAATGTGCCCGAATACGCGGGCGGCCATCACGAGCGCATGGACGGCAAAGGATACCCGAAGGGGCTGACCCGCCAGCAAATGTCGATCCAAGCCCGAGCTATGGGAATTGCGGATATTTTTGAAGCCTTGACCGCGAAAGACCGTCCTTACAAGCCTGGCATGAAACTTTCACAAGCCATGAACATCATGCATAACTTCAAAATGAACGGCCATATCGATCCGGATCTGTTTGACGTGTTTGTAAAAAAGGGTGTCTTCCAGAGTTACGCCCTTCAGTTTCTTGACCCTTGGCAGATTGACGAAGTGGATCCGACAAGCTGGCGTCACTGAGCGTTAGGGCGTGGCGGTAGGCTTGCCACGTAGGAAGAAGGCGTCAAAAATCGGCATCAAGGCCGGAAATTCCATGGCGAAGCGGGTGCGATTGACAAAATAGGCTTCGCAGGCGACAGCAAAAAATTCTGCTAGCGACGTGGCGCCATAACTGTCAAGCCATACCGGTGGCTGGCCAAAACGGTCTGCCAAAATGACGCGCTCCCGGAATGAGACGAACGCAGATTGCATTGATGCAAGCCATATTTGGTGAGCCTGTTTTTCTGTGACTGCCCCCATGAAGCCGTTGGGCAGTGGCGGGCAACCGTCAGCAGATCCGGAGCGCATGTCGATTTTGTGGGCAAATTCGTGAACCACGAGGTTCATGCCTTGGGCTGAGGTTTGCCCAGCGTTCGACACGTCCCTCCAATTCAGAGTGATCGGTCCCCGATGCATGGCCTCGCCGGCCAACGCTTCTTTGTAACGGTGGACGACGCCCGCTTCATCAACCACTTCGCGCGGCGCCAACATTTCACCGGGGTGAACCACAATGCCGACAAAATCGTCGTACCAAGTGAGCGCTTGGCGGGCAGTCCCCATATTCAACACCACGAGGCAGGCTTGGGCGGCGATGGCCACTGCCATCGCGTCCGTCACCACTAAGCCTTGAGCGCCGTGGAATTCTTTTTGTGCCAAAAACTCGACGCTCAAAGTCTCAAGGCGCAATTGATCCGCTTCCTCAGGCGGCGCGAGAAATGGGCAGTCTGCGATGAGGTTTCGCCAGTGGCCCGCGACCAGTCTGCGGGCGTTTTCACCCGTTGAGCGCAGCGGCAGCCGAATGGACTGGAACCATTTGTACATTGCTAACCCAGTGGCATCTAGGCCAATGCTTATGCCTGTGACGGATCACGGCGAGAAATGGCAACAGGTGCATTGGCGGCGATTGTCAACCTGAACACTTGAGCGCGCGCTGGTGCTGCACCCAAATCCCAATCGCTCAATACGTGCCGGTGTAATCCGCTGGAGAGTACGTGATCGGCTGGGCGATGGGTGTGACCATGAATCAGGTGTTTTGCATTGGCGCTTTGCAACACGTGGGTGGCGGCCAAAGTGTCTACATCAGCGTATTCCGACGCCGCAAGTTTGTGTGCATGGCTTTGCTCACGTAACGCGCGTGCGATGCTGCGGCGCTCCGATAGCGGTTTCGCCAGAAAATTTGATTGCCACTGTTCGCCTCGAACAGTTTTGCGAAACAGCTGGTATTCATGGTCGGCTAGGCACATCGCATCGCCGTGACTCAAAACCCACCGTTCGCCATGGAAATCAATCAGGCAGGGATCGGGAAGCAGCTCCAGACACGCCGATTGCGCGAATTCCTGGCCAACCAGAAAATCCCGATTACCGTGCATGAAATGCAGGTTGAGCCGTTTTGACGCCTGCTTCAGCACTTCTGAACATTGCGCTTCAAAGGTTTGGCCGTGGGGTTGGCGCTCTTGGAGTGCGTCGTCACCCACCCATACTTCAAATAAGTCACCCAATATGAAAACGGCGTCTGCGCAGGTTTGCTGCATATACCTTTGCCAAGCAGCAAAGGTATCTGGTTCACTTGGCTGGAGGTGAAGATCCGAAATGAAATCGATGACCCGCCAGGTCGGCGGGGCCAGCCATAATTTCAAATCAGAGGGCAACGGCTTTCTCTAACACGACGTCGTCATTGGGGACATCATCGTGAAAGCCCTTGCGGCCGGTTTTGACTGCTTCAATTTTGTCAACAATGTCATTACCTGAAATCACCTTGCCAAATACGGCGTAACCCCATCCTTGCTGGGAAATGGCCGAGTGATTCAGGAAACCATTGTCTGCGGCATTGATGAAAAACTGCGCAGTTGCAGAATGCGGGTCGCTGGTGCGCGCCATGGCCACTGTGTATTTGGTGTTTTTCAAGCCGTTGTTGGCTTCATTGTTGATGGGAGAGCCGCCGCGCTTTTCTTTCATGCCAGGCTCCATGCCGCCACCTTGCACCATAAAACCCGGAATTACACGGTGGAAGATGGTGTTGTCGTAGTGGCCTTTGCCAACATAGCTCAAAAAGTTGGCCACGGACGTGGGGGCTTTGTCGGCGTCAAGTTCAAGCGTGATGACGCCAAAATTGGCAATGTGGAGTTCGACTTGTGGGTTGCTCATGCTTATTTCACCAGGGTTGCGGAATTGATGATGACAGACGTTTTTGGAACATCCGTCGGGAAGGGGCCGCCCGCGCCGGTCGGCGTGATGCGGATTTTGTTGACGACGTCCATACCGGCAACCACTTTGCCAAACACGGTGTAACCAAACAACTGGGGTGCGTTGATCAAATTGGCGCGCGGTGTGTTTTCATATACCCGCCCCTGGTACTCGAATTTGGGCACCGGGTCGCCAGATGGAATCAGCGTCGGGTCAAGAAAGGCATTGTCTTTGACATTGATAAAAAACTGGGCGGTGGCTGAATGGGGGTCATTGGTGCGGGCCATGGCCAAGGTGCCGACCACATTGCGCGGCCCGCCTTTTTCAAGAGCCTCACGGCCCTCATGGCTTACTGGCGGTCGACCTTTCTTTTCGATGTAGGCGGGGGTGAATCCACCACCTTGGACCATGAAATTTTCAATCACGCGGTGAAAAATGGTGCCGTCGTAATGTTTGTCTTTCACATATTGCAAAAAGTTCTCGACCGTCTTGGGGGCTTTGTCAGGATAGACCTCCACCACAAATTCACCCGCACTTGTCGCGAATTTCACCTGGGGCGCGGTTTGGGCGATTGCGTGGCCAACGCTTGCCGCAAACATTGCCAATGCCAGGAGACATAGAGATGAAGCGGTGGTTTTGAAAAATTTCATGGTTGAACTCATTTGGCGGATGCCGGAGGCTTTGAAGTTTCGGAGGAGGGCGGCGCAGCCGGTGGGATGGGGCGGCCCAAAAGCTGCCGGGCCAAGTCGATTTTTATTGTGAGCCCAGGGTTTGTGCCGTCAAGTTGCCTGGCACGGGTGTAGGAAGACGCGGCCAGCCGGACATAGACATCACCCAAATTTTCATGCGCCGTGGCGTAGTCCGGATTGGTCCGGACGGCCATCTCGAGCGAAGCACGGGCTTTGTCAAATTCATTTCTGGCTGCGTACAAAACAGCCAGATTATTGTGGGGCTCGGGCAATTCTGGATACTCTTGCGTCAAAGCCGTAAAAGTTGCCAACGCGTCTTCCTGCTTGCCGGTTTCGCGCTGAATCACGCCCTTGAGAAAACGCATTTGCGGGTCGCGGGGGCGGGTGGACAAGTACTTGTCCGCCAAATTGACTGCGTCCGCCATGCGCCCTGAGCGCATCAATGTACTTACATCGTCGTAGTCGTCGGCTAAGGCGGGCAAGGCGACCGCCAGCAGCGCCAGTCCGAGCCAGCGTATCAACACAAACATGGATAGGGCGCAGTAGTGGGCGTCTTCAACCCGTTGCGAGGACGACAAGTCGGATTTTTAAACCGGGCGAACACGAATAGACGACCAAAGGGGGGTGAAAGGACTCAGTTGAGGTGGCTTTATACTGCAAACGATTGTAGCTGAGGGCCTGATTTTCAACGCTGAATCTGCGCCAACCAGCCTGTTTTCGCCGGAATGCTTTTCCAACCCCACTTGATCTACATTTTTCACTCACTGATTGCTCCATGAGTTTACGCATCTACAACACGCTCTCGCGTTCGCTTGAAGACTTTACGCCCCTGGTGCCGGGCAAGGTGCGCCTGTATGTCTGCGGCATCACCGTGTACGACCTGTGCCATGTGGGGCACGCGCGTGCCAACGTCGCCTTTGATGTCGTGCAGCGCTGGCTCAAGGCTTCCGGTCTGGATGTGGACTTTGTGCGCAACATCACCGACATCGACGACAGGATCATCGCCCGCGCCGTGAAGAATGGCGAAACCGTGCGTGCATTGACCGACCGGATGATCGCCGAGATGTACCGCGACTTCGATGCGCTGGGCATTGAACGGCCTGACCACGACCCACGCGCCACCGACTACGTACCGCAAATGCTGGACATCATCCAGACACTGGAAGACAAAGGCCTCGCCTACGTGACCGATGCCGGTGACGTGAATTTTTCGGTGCGCAAGTTCCCGGGCTACGGCAAACTCTCAGGCAAGTCCATTGACGAGCTGCATGCAGGTGAACGTGTGGCGGTGCTGGAAGGCAAAGACGACCCGCTCGATTTTGTGCTGTGGAAAGCCGCGAAGGAAGCCGAACCCGAAGACGTCAAATGGGACAGCGACGGGCTCGGTTTTGGCTTCGGCAAGGGCCGCCCCGGCTGGCACATTGAATGCTCGGCCATGGCCTGCGCTCTGTTGGGGGAGTCGTTTGACATCCACGGCGGCGGTGCCGATTTGCAGTTTCCGCACCATGAAAACGAAATCGCCCAGAGCGAGGGCGCTTACGGCAAACCGCTGGCGCAGGTGTGGATGCACAACGGCTTTGTCAACATCGACAACGAAAAGATGTCCAAGTCGCTGGGCAATTTTTTCACTGTTCGTGACGTGTTGCAGAAATATCAGCCAGAAGAGTTGCGCTTCTTCATCGTGCGCGCGCATTACCGCAGCCCCTTGAATTACAGCGATGTGCACCTGGACGATGCGCGCAATTCTTTGAAGCGGCTGTATACGGCGCTGACGCTTGTTGCGCCCGACGACGTGGCGATTGACTGGACCAACCCTTTTGCAGCCCGGTTCAAAGCGGCGATGGATGACGACTTTGGAACGCCTGAAGCGGTGGCTGTATTGTTTGATCTGGCTGGGGAAGTCAATCGCGGCAAGTCGGCGCAGACTGCAGGTTTGCTTCGGGCATTGGGGGGCCTATTGGGTCTGCTGCAACAAGACCCAACTTCCCATTTACAAGGGCGAAGGGATTTCAAGGCTGATGTTTCTGAGCATATGAATTTGGATACCAGCCAGTCCGTCGTCTTGGGCAATCTTACAAATCTGCAAATTGATGGGCTTGTGAATGAACGTGCCACCGCCAAGGCTGCCAAAAACTTCGCCGAAGCTGATCGAATTCGGCAACAATTGCTCGCCCAAGGCATCGTGCTGAAGGATTCGGCTCAGGGCACCACATGGGAGGCCAAATGAAAAAGACCAAAGAAAAATTGACCTCCAAGTCTCGAATTGAGAGTGATGGCAGCTGCTAAAAAAATAGTCTCCGAGGTCTTCCGGCCTGAGTATTGGGGAGATGCCTGCAAACACCTGGTCAAAAAAGACCGGGTGATGAAGCGACTGATCCCGCAGTTTGGCGATGCCTGTTTGCAGTCGCGCGGCGATGCCTTCAGCACCTTGGCGCGCAGCATTGTGGGCCAGCAGATTTCGGTGAAGGCGGCGCAGACCGTGTGGGACCGTTTTGCCATGTTGCCCAAAAAGATGACGGCACCCAATGTGCTCAAACTCAAGGTGGACGACATGCGCGCGGCCGGCCTGTCTGCACGCAAAGTGGAGTATTTGGTCGATCTTGCCCTGCACTTTGACAGCGGCTCCCTGCATGTCGATGACTGGCAGGCGATGGACGACGACACCATCATCGCTGAGCTCGTCGCTATCCGGGGCATTGGCCGCTGGACGGCTGAGATGTTCCTGATTTTCCACTTGATGCGCCCCAACGTTTTGCCGCTGGACGACGTGGGCCTGATCAACGGCATCAGCCAGAGCTATTTTTCAGGCGAAGCGGTCAGCCGCAGCGACGCCCGCGAGGTGGCCGCCGCGTGGGCGCCGTTTTGCAGTGTTGCAACTTGGTATATTTGGCGCTCCTTGGATCCATTACCAGTGAGTTATTGAAAATCTGTGCGGCCTGTGCCTTGGCGCATCGTGGATTTACGCTGGCAGCAGCAAAAAAAGGAATTTGATGAGCAAAAAAACATTCCTCGACTTCGAGCAACCGATTGCGGAACTCGAAAACAAGATTGAAGAGCTGCGTTACGTGCAGACCGAGTCTGCGGTTGACATCTCTTCTGAAATTGACCAACTCGCCAAAAAGAGCCAGCAGCTCACCAAAGACATTTACAGTGATCTCACGCCGTGGCAGATCACCAAAATCGCCCGCCACGCGGAGCGGCCTTACACGTTGGACTATGTTGCTGAAATCTTCACCCATTTCACGGAAATCCACGGTGACCGGCATTTTGCGGATGACTTGAGCATCGTCGGTGGCCTCGCGCGCTTCAACGGCACGCCCTGCCTGGTGCTGGGGCAGCAAAAAGGGCGCGACACCAAAGAACGCGGCTTGCGCAATTTCGGCATGAGCAAACCCGAGGGTTACCGAAAGGCCCTGCGTTTGATGAAACTGGCCGAGAAGTTCAGATTGCCCGTGTTCACCTTTGTCGATACACCGGGCGCCTACCCCGGCATTGATGCCGAAGAACGCGGCCAGTCAGAGGCTATCGGACGTAACATTTTCGAGATGGCTCAACTCGAAGTGCCCATCATCACCACCATCATCGGTGAAGGTGGTTCGGGCGGTGCCTTGGCGATTTCCGTGGCTGACCAAGTGTTGATGCCGCAATATTCGATCTACTCGGTCATCAGCCCCGAAGGCTGCGCCTCCATCCTGTGGAAAACCTCCGACAAGGCGCAAGAGGCTGCCGATGCGCTGGCCATCACCGCCCACCGGCTCAAGGCCCTGGGCCTGATCGACAAAATCATCAACGAGCCGGTCGGCGGCGCGCACCGCGACCACAAACAAATGGCGGCCTTCGTCAAACGTGCCTTGACAGACGCCTATCGCCAAGTCAGCGACCTCAAAGTCAAAGAGCTGCTGGACCGGCGTTACGAGCGGCTGCAAAGTTATGGCCGCTTTTCAGATACCAAAGCCGACGCGGGCTCCGAGCGCAGCCTGGCCGCCATGGATCGGCGCGAAGAGCGCGCGGCTGAGCGTCGCGAGGAACGCCGGGTCGAGCGGCGCACCGCGCCCCGTGCGTCGGGCAAATAAATCCGGATAGTCCTGCGCGCCTGATGGCGCATCCACCTGGCGGCCCCGAGCGCATGACAATTTCACTCCCAGAGGCCATCGCTGGCTTTTCCCCCGCGCTGCCGTTGGCCATTGCCCTGAGTGGCGGTGCAGATTCAACTGCCTTACTGCACGCTGCTGCCCTGAAATTTCCAGGCCAAGTGGTTGCCTTGCATATCAACCACGGTTTACAGGCGGCAGCGGCTGATTTTGAGCGGCACTGCGAATACGTGTGTGCGGCTATCCAGGTGCCCTTGCGGGTGCTGAAGGTGAACGCTGCTGCCGCCCCAGGACAAAGCCCAGAAGACGCCGCCCGCAATGCCCGGTATGAGGGAATTTTGGCGTTATGTCGGGCTGATATTAAAGAATCCGCTATTCAATCCGTAGCACTGGCCCAACACGCGGATGACCAGGTTGAGACCCTGCTGTTGGCCTTGTGCCGTGGTGCTGGCCTGGCCGGTCTGGCGGGGATGCCCCGCCGGTGGACGCGCGGCGGCGTGACGTTTTACCGTCCACTGCTGCAAGTGTCGTCCGCAGACATTCGCGCTTGGCTGGCCGAGCGGCACATCCACTTCATCGAAGATCCTACCAACCGCGACGAAAAGTTCACCCGCAACCGCATCCGCGCACGCCTGCTGCCGGTGTTGGCCGAGGTGTTCCCGCAGTTTCGAGACACTTTTGCACGCAGCAGCGCCCATGCCGGTCAAGCGCAGGAACTGCTTGAGGATCTGGCGAAGCGCGACTTCAGTGCTGTGCTGGCCGAGGGCGGTGACCCGTGCCGCCCGCTGATTGCAAGGCTTCAAACCCTTGGCCGAGCTTCACAAGCCAATGTTCTGCGCCATTGGCTCAAAACCTGCCACAAGACAGTGCCCAGCACCGCGCAACTTGTCGAGCTGATCGGCCAAATTGAGGCCTGCACCACACGCGGGCACCACATCAACATCAAAATCGGCGGGGGCTTCGTCAAGCGGAGTGGCGATCACCTGGCTTGGTACAATTCCTAGGTTTTTTTGCCCGCTTTTCGCGGCATTCCCCACGTTTTTTCCACAATGGCACTGATTGTTCACAAATATGGCGGCACGTCGATGGGCTCGACCGAGCGCATCAAAAACGTCGCCAAACGCGTCGCCAAGTGGGCGCGCGCCGGCCACCAGATGGTGGTGGTGCCCAGCGCCATGAGCGGTGAAACCAACCGCCTCTTGGGCCTGGCCAAAGAACTGGCACCCGCCAAAACCGGCGATGCCTATGGCCGCGAGCTAGACATGCTGGCCGCTACCGGCGAGCAGGCCTCCAGCGCGCTGTTGGCCATTGCGCTGCAAGGCGAGGGCATGGAATCCGTCAGCTACGCCGGCTGGCAGGTGCCGATCCGCACCAACCGGGCCTACACCAAGGCGCGCATCGAGTCGATTGACGACACCCGCGTGCGGGCCGATCTGGCGGCAGGCAAGGTCGTCATCGTCACCGGCTTCCAGGGCGTGGACGACGATGGCAACATCACCACGCTGGGCCGGGGCGGCTCCGACACCTCGGCCGTGGCCGTGGCCGCCGCCATGAAAGCGCAGGAATGCCTGATCTACACCGATGTGGACGGCGTCTACACGACCGACCCGCGCATCGTGCCCGAAGCGCGCCGCCTGCACACCGTGAGTTTTGAGGAGATGCTGGAGATGGCCTCGATGGGCTCCAAGGTGCTGCAGATCCGCTCGGTCGAATTTGCCGGCAAATACAAGGTGCCGTTGCGCGTGTTGTCGAGCTTCACGCCCTGGGACATCGACATCAACGAAGAAGCCGCATCCGGCACCCTGATTTCATTTGAGGAAGACGAGCATATGGAGCAAGCCATCGTTTCAGGCATCGCGTTCAACCGCGACGAAGCCAAAATCTCCATCCTGGGCGTGCCCGACAAACCCGGCATCGCCTACCAGATCCTGGGCGCCGTGGCCGACGCCAATGTCGAAGTCGACATGATCATCCAGAACATCAGCAAAGACGGCAAGACCGACTTCAGTTTCACCGTGAACCGGAGCGACTACCCCAAGGCCATGGACCTGCTCAAGGGCCAGGTGCTGCCGGCCCTGGGCGCCAGCGACGTACTGGGCGACACCCACATCTGCAAGGTCTCGATTGTGGGCATCGGCATGCGCAGCCATGTCGGCATTGCCGCCAAGATGTTCCAGGTGCTGAGCCAGGAAGCCATCAACATCCAGATGATCTCCACCAGCGAGATCAAGACCTCGGTGGTGATCGACGAGAAATACATGGAGCTCGCCGTGCGCGCGCTGCACAAGGCCTTTGACCTGGAGCAGGCGCCCGGGAAATAAGCGGCGTTTACATCTATTCCCGGCATGAGATAATCGCGGCTCGACTGCGCAGAATCAGGAAACGTGACCGAGCGGCCGAAGGTGCTCCCCTGCTAAGGGAGTATGGGGTGTAGAGCCTCATCGAGGGTTCGAATCCCTCCGTTTCCGCCAAATCAAAAAGGCTCCGCAAGGAGCCTTTTTTTGCTTTTTCGAAGTGCTTTGGAAAAATCAATTGCTACTATAAGTATAGCAAACTATTCATATACCGCCTGACCTAAAGGCCAAATTTTCATAAATATTTAAAAATCAGGCTGTAAATCGTCCAATCAACCCCAATTTGGGTATGATTCGGTCATTCTGCATTCTGTTCACTACCGGTAGGTCACCTCATGCAGGTTGGACAGGTTGATCAAAGCCTCGAGCACCTCAGACTTAAAGCCGACGCGGGCTTTGCCCAGGCCGTCGCCGCCGCTCATGATGAGTTTTTGCAGGTATTCCACGCAGTCCCGATGGCCCCAGAAGGTGTCGATGGCTTTGCCTA
>JANLYO010000087.1:0-6291 GCA_031365665.1 Rhodoferax sp.
GCGATCGTCGAGGGCGCGGACAGCGTCATGCAGATGGCGATCGACTCGTTCTGATCCTCCTGGCTACGAAAGACCCCATGCCCCTGCCGCCTGCGCTCGCCGCACTGCCGCTGCCGATCATCGGCGCGCCGCTCTTCATCATCAGCAACCCCAAGCTCGTCATTGCGCAGTGCAAGGCCGGCGTGGTCGGCGCCATGCCGGCGCTGAACGCGCGGCCGGCGGCGCAACTCGAAGAGTGGCTGATCGAGATCACCGAGACACTCGCCGCCTACAACGAAGCCCACACGGCGCGCCCGGCGGCGCCCTTCGCCATCAACCAGATCGTGCACAAAAGCAATGACCGGCTTGAGCACGACATGGCGATGTGTGTGAAATACAAAGTGCCGATCATCATCACCAGCTTGGGTGCGCGTGAAGACATCAACGCCGCCGCGCACAGCTACGGCGGTGTGGTGCTGCACGACGTGATCAACAACAAACACGCCCGCAAAGCCATCGAGAAGGGCGCAGACGGCCTGATCGCCGTCGCTGCCGGTGCAGGTGGCCACGCCGGCGTGAAAAGCCCGTTTGCGTTGATCCAAGAAATCCGCCAGTGGTTTGATGGCCCCATTGCGCTGAGCGGCGCGATCTCCACGGGTGACGCTGTTTTTGCCGCGCAGGCCATGGGGGCTGATTTTGGCTACATCGGCTCGGCCTTCATCGCGACCGAAGAGGCCCGGGCATCGGAAGCCTACAAGCAGGCAATTGTGGACAGCAACTCCGACGACATCGTTTACAGCAACCTGTTCACCGGTGTACACGGCAACTACCTGGCCCCGAGCATCCGCAACGCCGGCATGGATCCTGAGAACCTGCCCACCAGCGACCCCAGCAAAATGAATTTTGGCGGCGACAAAACCAAGGCCTGGAAAGACATCTGGGGCTGCGGGCAGGGCATCAACGCGGTCGACAAAGTCGTGCCCACGATTGACTTTGTCGCCCGCCTCAAACGGGAATACCTCGCTGCCCAGGCGCGGGTGGGCGCACGGGACTACGCATTTGCCTGATTCGCCTGCCTGGCCCATCTGGCCAGTGCTTGCATTGGCCATTCTGGCGCTGATCAACCTGCTGGTGCTGCTCTGGATTGCGCTGCGCAAAGCCGATACCAGCCTGCAAGACAACGCGAATCAAAACATCCTTGCGGCGCTGGGCGCGCAACAGTCGGCGAATCAATCGGCCAGCGAGCGCCTGGAGCGCGAGCTGCGCCGTGAAATCACCGAATCTTCACGCGGTGGCCGCCAGGAGTTGACGCAATCACTGGCTAGCTTCCAGCAGACCCTGGTCGCGCAAAGCTCTGAAGCCACGCGCACGCAAAACACGCAGATCGACGCCTTTGGGCAACAACTCACGCTTTTGCAAAAAAGCCTGACCGATACGCTCAACGTTCAAATTGGCGGCTTTGGCCAACAACTCGCAGGCTTGCAAAAAAGTGTGTCGGATACCCTGACTGCACAGTTGTCGGCTTTGAGCGAATCGAACGCGCGGCGCTTGAACGAAGTGCGTGAAACGCTGGAGAAACAACTCGCGCAATTGCAAAGCACCAACGCTGCCAAGCTCGATGAGATGCGCGCCACGGTCGATGAAAAGCTGCAAACCACGCTGCAAACGCGCTTGGGCGAGAGTTTCAAGCAGGTCGCCGACCGGCTCGAGCAGGTCCACAAAGGCCTGGGCGAGATGCAAACCCTGGCGCAAGGTGTGGGCGACCTGAAACACCTTCTGACCAATGTCAAAACCCGTGGCATTTTTGGCGAAGCGCAACTCGCCGCGCTGCTGGAGCAGGTTTTCGTGCCCGACCAATATGCAGCCCAAATCGCCACCCGGCCTGGCAACAAAAACGTGGTCGATTTCGCCATCAAGCTGCCCGGCAAGGCCGAAGACGGCGCGCCACTGTGGCTGCCGATTGACGCGAAATTCCCCAATGAAGATTACGAACGTCTTTTGGATGCGCAGGGCCGCGCCGACGTGCCCGCTGCCGACGCGGCCGGCAAAGCGCTGGAAGCGCGCATCCGGCTGGAGGCCAAATCCATCGCCGAGAAATACGTCGAGCCGCCGTACACCACCGACTTCGCGATTTTGTTTTTGCCCACCGAAGGCCTGTATGCCGAGGTGCTGCGCCGCCCCGGCCTGATGGAGGCCCTGCAACGCGAACACCGCATCACGCTGGCGGGGCCAACTACACTTTTGGCGATGCTTTCCAGCCTGCAAATGGGCTTTAGAACTCTGGCGCTTGAGAAACGCTCCAGCGAAGTCTGGCAGGTGTTGGGCGCGGTGAAAAACGAATTCGGCAAGTTTGGCGAAGTGCTGGCAAAAGTCAAAACACAAGCGCAGACGGTGCTGAACACCATTGACAGCGCCGAGACGCGCAGCCGCGCCATGGACCGTGCCTTGCGCAAGGTCGACGCCCTGCCCGACGCGCAGTCGCAGGCCCTGCTGCCGGTGGAAAAGGGCTATGGCAAAGAAGGTGACGAAGGCTGAGGGGGCGACGTAGGATGACCTCGTCCGCTCCCCCCGTGACACCCCCGCCGCCCGATCTGCCTCCTGGCGAAGGCGCGGCCAGCGCCGAACCCCGGTTGCGCCAATCCCGCCGCGAACTCGCCCGCCTGGTCGCGGGCCAGGTCTGCGTGCACGCCAGCATGGCCGGCACCCGCATGGCAGCGCCACTGCTCGCATTGCACGAGGGTTACAGCCCGGTCGCCGTTGGATTTCTTTTGGCGCTTTTCGCCATCACGCAGGTCTTGCTGTCGCTGCCGATAGGGCGTTTCGTCGACCGCCACGGCCTCAAGCGGCCGGTGGGCATGGCGGTGGCGGTGGCCAGCTTCGGTTGCGCTCTGGCAGTGCTGTGGCCGGTGTTTGGCGTGTTGTGCGTCACGGCGGTGCTTACCGGTGGCGCGGTGGGCGCGGTGGCCATCAGTTTGCAACGCCACGTGGGCCGTGCGGCCGCGAACCCGACCGAGCTTAAAAAGGTGTTCAGCTGGCTCGCCACCGGGCCGGCGGTGTCGAATTTTGTAGGGCCGCTGGCAGCGGGTTTGTTGATCGACCACGCGGGCGTGTGGCTGGGCGGCACAGCGGCTGACACCAATGGGTTTCGCGGCGCGTTTCTGTTGATGGCCATCCTGCCATTGATCACCTGGTTTTGGGTGCGCAACACGCAAGAGCTGCCCGTCGTTGCCGCGCCACCCGCAGACGCGCCGCCCAAACGAGCCTGGGACCTGCTGCAAGAGCCGCTGTTTCGCCGCCTGATGGTCATCAACATCATGCTGGCCGCGTGCTGGGACGTCCACACCTTCATGGTGCCGGTGATCGGGCACGCCTACGGTTTCAGCGCTTCGGTGATCGGCGCGATCTTGGGCGCGTTTGCCATCTCGGCCACGCTGGTGCGCGTGTTGCTGCCGCTGGTGGCGTCCAGGGTGCGGGAGTGGCAGGTGCTGGCCACGGCCATGGCGTGCACAGCCGTGATTTTCGCCATCTACCCGTTCATGAAGCTGCCGCTGGCAATGGGCGCATGTTCGGTGTTGCTGGGCGTGTTTTTGGGCAGCGTGCAGCCGATGGTGATGAGCACGCTGCACCAGATCACGCCCGAAGCGCGCCACGGCGAGGCGCTGGGCCTGCGCCTGATGGCCATCAATGCGGCGAGTGTGACGATGCCGATTTTGTTCGGCACCTTGGGTGCGGCGGTCGGTGTTCAGATGGTGTTCTGGCTGATGGGCGTGGTGGTCGGCGTGGGCGCACGCCCCGCGCTGCGTCTGCGGCCACCGGCGGCAGACGGGCGTTTACCGCCACTGGCTTCTGCCCCGTGAACTTGCTGTGTTGAAATCGCGGCGATGGACTTGACACTCGCCTCCGCCGATCTGCTGCTTCGTGGCGCCGCAGCGGCCTTGCTGCTGTTCCATTTGGCGCTCATTTTTGGCAGCCGTTTGCCGCTGCAACATTGTTGGGCGCTGGCGGCGTTTGTGGCGTCTGTTTTGGCGTATTTGTTGTGCTCACGGCCTGACTTTGTCACCTTCCCGTGGGTGTTGAAGTTGCCTGCGCTGGGCTTGTGCCTGATGTCGGCGCCTTTGTTGTGGGTGGTGATGCAGGTGATTTTCGACGACGGATTCACCTGGTCGGCCCGCATCGGCGGGCTAATGGCGCTGGCCCTGGCGCTGGGCATGCTCGCAGTGGCTGGCGTGGGCGGATTGGCGGTCGGGATCGGCCACAAAATCCTGTTGGTCGGCGTCGCCCTGGCCACGCTGTGGACAGTTCTCAAAGACTGGCGCAGCGACCTGGTTTCAAGCCGCCGCTTGCTGCGCCTGTGGGTTGCCGGCGGCATGGGCGGGTATGTGCTCGTGGTCTTGGGGTTTGAGCTGGTTTTTTCGACTGCGCCGCCTCCGAGGTGGCTCGAGGTGCTGAATCTGGCGGGCATTGTGTGCCTGACGGGCTTGCTTGCGGTTGTCAACGCCCGCCACCCCCTGCATGAGTGGCTGGGCACATCGCCTTTGGTGCCGGTACCCGAGCAAATGCCGTTGCCAGTTGCAGTGCCAGTCTCCGATGCCGTATCTGTGCCAATCTCAGTCGCTCATGATTTAACGCCGCAGCCCCCCGCGTTAGACCGCAAAGCCGAGCTGCGCGAGCGCCTCTTGCGCGCCATGGGCAGCCAGCGCACCTACGCAAACGAGGGCCTTGCCCTGGCGCAATTGGCCGAGCAGCTTGGCGCAACTCCCGTGCAGTTGCGCGAAGTCATCAACCAAAACTTGGGCTATCGCAATTTCAACGATTTCCTGCACCACTACCGCGTGGACGAGGCGGCGCAGCGCCTGCTGGCCCAAGACTTGCCCATTTTGAGCATCGCCCTGGATGTGGGTTACGGCTCCATTGGGCCCTTCAACCGGGCCTTCAAACACATCAAAGGCGTGACGCCCAGCGAGTTTCGCGGGCAAAAGAAATGATTCACCGGCGGCTGCGGCCTTGATTTCGGCAAACTGAGCCGCCAACTGCTTTCCATGCCAAGTATTGATTTCCTCATCCAACATAAGGCCTATGGGGTTGGCGGGGCGTTGATTATTTTCCTTTTGGCTGGGCAGCTGCTCCCGTTTGCGCCCACGTCGTGGCGGGGGGTGCAGTGGCAGCGATGGGGCAAAAACCTGGGGCTGGCTGCACTGAACGCTGGCCTGGCGGCACTGGTCGTGGTGCCGATCACGGTTTACGCCGCTTCGATGGCACCCAACTGGCGGCCAGCCGCCTGGCAAGGTCTGGGTGGGTTTGCGCTGGATGTGGTCTTGCTGGACCTGTGGCTGTACGTCTGGCACCGCGCCAACCATGTGGTGCCGGTTTTGTGGCGCTTCCACCAAGTTCACCACCTCGACCAGCAGCTTGATGCCACCACCGCCCTGCGTTTTCATGTGGGTGAGGTGTTTTTATCCAGCGTCTTGCGCGCGATGGTCATGGTTGCGCTGGCGATGCCGTTGGCGAGCGTCTTGGTGTTTGAGGTGGTGGTGGCAGTGGTCGCCATCTTTCACCACGCCAACCTGAAATTGCCAGCGCCATTGCACCGGGTTTTGTCCTGCTTCATCGTCACGCCGTCGATCCATTGGGTGCACCACCACGCGGTGCGGGCCGATACAGATTCCAGCTATGCCACGATTTTGTCGGTGTGGGACCGCCTTTTTGGCAGCACCAGCCGCACGCCCCAAGTTCCGGACATGCACTTGGGGGTGGAGGGGCAGGCGGATCAAACCTGGGTCCAGCTGTTGCTGCGGCCGTTTTTGCCGAATCCACGCTGAGTTTCTCCCCCAACTCAGGCGCCAGCCAGGTCAAACGCACAATTCGGCCAGCGTTGATGACGAATCGGCTTGCCTTCGCAACTTATCGGCGAGAACAAAACCGCCTCCCTTCCTAACATTTCTGCACACCGCCAAATCGGGCGGTGCATTGCAAGAAATGGATGGGAAATCATGACCTTTGCTGAACTTCTTCCCCAGATGCCGCAAGCTTTTGCCGGCATCCTGGTGGCCGACTTTTTACGTTACTTCATCACCGCCACGGTGGTGTACCTGCTGGTTTGGCGGGTTTTTGGCAAGGCTTTGGCGGGGCGGCGCATTGCCAGCCAAGGCCCCAAGCCGGGGCAAATGTGGCGCGAATTTAGGCATTCCCTGTCCACGGTGCTGCTGTTTGCCAGCACCGGCTTTTTCATTTTCACCATGCACCGCCTGGGGTTCACGCAGATCTACGAAGACGTGGCCGAACGCGGATGGGCCTGGTGGTGGGCCAGCCTGG
>JANLYO010000152.1:0-9613 GCA_031365665.1 Rhodoferax sp.
GCCGAAGACATCGGCGAAGCGCTGGGTTGTGGTGCCCACCTGGCGGCCTTGCGCCGCGTCGCGACGGGCAGTTTCGCTGAAGCGCAAAGTGTCACGTTGGACGCTTTGCTGCAGATGGATGAAAACGCCCGCATGGAGCGCCTCTTGCCGGTTGACGCATTGTTGGTTGGGCACGTCCGCGTCACATTGGATACGGACAATGCAGGGCGTTTTCTGAGTGGCCTGCGCCGCCGTGGCAATTGGTCCGATGCGGAGAAAGTCGCCGTTTATGGCCCGCCACCAGGCAACCGGCTGCTGGGCGCAGCCCATGTCAAAGCGGGTGAACTGATTCCCACACGCCTGCTGAGCCCAATTGATATTGAACAAATCGAACAAATTGAAGCATTGAAGAAAGAGAGCATCTTATGAGCCACAAACAGATCCGAAACATCGCCATCATCGCCCACGTCGACCACGGCAAAACCACCATGGTGGACCAGTTGCTCCGCCAGTCCGGCACCTTCGCCGAGCACGAAAAAGTGGTCGATACCGTCATGGACAACAACGCGATTGAAAAAGAGCGCGGCATCACCATTTTGGCGAAAAACTGCGCCGTGACCTGGGAAGGCACGCACATCAACATCGTCGATACCCCCGGCCACGCCGATTTTGGCGGCGAAGTGGAACGCGCCCTGAGTATGGTCGATGGCGTCGTGCTGCTGATTGACGCACAGGAAGGCCCCATGCCACAAACGCGCTTTGTGACCAAGAAAGCCTTGGCTTTGGGCCTCAAGCCGATTTTGGTGGTCAACAAGGTGGACAAGCCCGGTTCGCGCCCCCAGCACGTGGTCAACGCGGCGTTTGACTTGTTTGACAAGCTGGGCGCGACCGATGAGCAGCTTGATTTCCCGGTGGTCTACGCCTCAGGCATCAACGGCTGGTCGTCCATGGTCGAAGGCGGGCAGGGCGAGCAGTGGGGCCCGGACATGTCGGCCCTGTTCAATACCATCCTCGATCACGTGCCGCACCAGCTAGGCGACCCTAACGCGCCTTTGCAACTGCAGATTTCAGCGCTTGATTTTTCCACTTTTGTCGGGCGCATCGGTGTGGGCCGCATCAGCCAGGGCACGGTCAGGCCGATGATGGACGTCGTCGTCATGGAAGGCCCCGATGGCAAAGCTGTCAATGGCCGCATCAACCAGGTGCTGACATTCCAAGGCTTGGAGCGCGTGCAAACCACCGACGCCGGCCCAGGCGAGATTGTGCTGATCAACGGGCTGACCGACATTGGCATTGGGGTCACCATCACCGACCCGCTTGCGCCCATGCCGCTGCCGATGCTCAAAGTTGACGAGCCGACGCTGACCATGAACTTTTGCGTCAACACCAGCCCGCTGGCCGGGCGTGAAGGCAAATACGTCACCAGCCGCCAGATTTGGGACCGCCTGCAAAAGGAACTGCAACACAACGTGGCGCTGCGCGTCAAGGAAACTGGCGAAGAAGGCATCTTTGAAGTCATGGGCCGAGGCGAATTGCACCTGACCATCTTGCTGGAAAACATGCGCCGAGAAGGGTATGAGCTGGCCGTCAGCAAGCCGCGTGTGGTCTTCAAAATGGTCAACGGCGAGAAATACGAACCCATCGAAATGGTGACCGCCGATATCGAAGACCAGCACCAGGGTGGCGTGATGCAGGCTCTGGGCGAACGCAAGGCTGAGCTGGTCAACATGGAGCCCGATGGCCGTGGCCGTGTGCGCCTGGAGTACCGCATTCCGGCGCGCGGCCTGATCGGATTCACCAACGAGTTCCTGAATTTGACGCGCGGCACGGGCCTGATCTCCAACATCTTCGACAGCTACGAAGCGCACAAAGGCGACATTGGCAGCCGCAAAAACGGCGTGCTGATTTCCATGGATGCCGGTGAAATTTTCACCTACGCCCTGGGCAAGCTTGACGACCGGGGCCGTATGTTCGTGCGCGCCAACGATCCCGTGTATGAGGGCATGATCGTCGGCATCCACAGCCGCGAGAACGATCTGGTCGTCAACGCCACACGCACCAAGCAGCTCACCAACTTCCGCGTGTCCGGCAAGGAAGACGCGATCAAGATCACCCCGCCGATCGAATGCACGCTGGAGTACGGCGTCGAGTTCATCGAAGACGACGAGTTGGTCGAGATCACCCCCAAGTCCATCCGCCTGCGCAAACGGCACCTCTCTGAGAGCGACCGCAAAAAGGCTGGGCGCAGCGTCCTGTGAGACGCGCTGAGAAGCGCGGGTTTGTCACCCACTGTTGATTGGAGGCGAGGTGCAGGGCTGGCTGAACCACAACCGCGCTGTTTTGGTGATGGTGCTGGTGGCATTTCTGTGGTCTACCGCAGGTGTGGCCACGCGCCATTTGGAAGCTGCACGGAGTTTTGAAGTCACGTTTTGGCGTAGCGCGTTTACGGCCCTGTCGCTGCTGGTGATCTTGCCACTTTTCAAGGGCCGCGAGGTCTTTCAGAAACTGCGGCATGCCGACAAGATGTTTTGGTTCTCCAGTGTTTTCTGGTGCGGCATGTTCACCTTCTACATGCTGGCGCTGATGTTGACCAGCGTTGCCAACGTCTTGGTCACCTTGGCGATTGGCCCGCTGGTCACTGCGCTTTTTGCCCGCGTTTTCATCGGCCACCGCATCCGTGTGCGAACCTGGGTTGCGATTGTTGTGGCGGGTGTTGGCATCGCCTGGATGTTTGGCGCGCAGGTCTCGGGCGGGCAACTCTTTGGCACCATGGTAGCCCTCGCTGTGCCGCTGTCCGGTGCAGCGAATTGGACCCTCACCCAACACGCCCATGCCAAGGGCCATGACGTCGATCTGGTAACCGCAGTGCTGGTGGGCGCGGTGTTATCTTGCCTGGCCACGCTGCCCCTGGCTTGGCCGTTGCAGGCAACTGCGCACGACATCGGACTGCTGGCGGGGTTGGGATTGGGGCAGTTGGCGATTCCCTGCGTGTTGTCAGTGCTTTGCGCTCGGGTTTTGAAAGCTCCTGAGATGTCTTTGCTGGCCTTGCTGGAAGTGCCGCTTGGCATCGCCTTGGCCTGGGTGGGCGCCGATGAAGCCCCGGACGTCGCCGTATTGGCGGGCGGTGCGCTGGTGATTGGTGCCTTGGTCGTCAACGAATGGGTGGGGTGGAGAGAGCGGCAATGACGCAAACACCCCATGTGATCGGTGACATTCAGGGCCAGATCGGCTACATCACCCTGAACCGCCCAGCGGCACTGAACGCGCTTTCGCTGCCCATGATCCGCGCGATCACGCGGCATCTGCTGGCCTGGCGCGAAGATGATCGCGTCAAAGCGGTGGCTTTTCGGGGTATGCGCAAAGACGCCGCAAGCCCTTCGGGCGGCACACCTTTTGGCGTGTTTTGCGCGGGGGGCGACATCCGGTTTTTTCATCAAGCCGTGCAGGCTGGCAACCCCGAGCTGGAAGATTTTTTCACCGAGGAATACACGCTGAATCACCTCGTACACACCTACCCCAAGCCAACGATTGCTTTCATGGATGGCGTCGTCATGGGCGGCGGCATGGGCATCAGCCAGGGCTGCAGCCTGCGCTTGGTGACCGAAAACACCAAGATGGCCATGCCCGAGACGCAGATCGGCCTGTTCCCGGACGTGGGTGGCGGCTATTTTTTGAGCCGCTGCCCTGGCCACGTGGGCGAATGGCTGGCCTTGACGGGTGAGCCCATTTCACCTGGCGATGCCGTCGCCTTTGGTTTGGCAGATCGCTGTGTGGCAGCCGCTTCTCTGCCGGTGGTCTGGGACATGCTGGCGGCGCGTGATCTTGGCAATCAAGATGCGTTGGCGGAGCTGATCACGCCGTTTTCAGTCACCGCAGCCGTCCACAGCGCCGGTTTTTCCGACGAACTCGATCTGCACTTTTCTCTCGACACGGTGGCTGGCATTGTCCATTCTCTAGAGGCAGATGAAAGCCCCTGGGCGCAAAAGACGGCCTTGCAATTGCGCCAAAAATCACCCTTGATGCTACATGTCTCCCTTGAGCAACTCTGCCGTGCCCGAGGCATGACGCTCGCGCAAGACCTGCGCATGGAACGCGGCATGATGCGCCACTGTTTCAACCCGGTTCACTTAAATCTGTCTGCCAAACAGAGCGAAACGGTGGAGGGCATCCGCGCCCAGGCCATCGACAAAGACCGCGCGCCCCAGTGGCATCCGGCCCGGATTGAAGATGTCACACCGGCGATGGTGACGCCATTTTTTACACCGCCGTGGCCTGCGTTGGCGCACCCGCTTGGCGGCTTGGTTTAAGCGCCGTTGCGGCGGCTTCAATGCCTTCAATTGCCGCCTGAGCCGGCGTCAGATTTTTTTAAATATCATACCTAAATTGGGTGTGATCAATTAGATTTTTAGTCCAAAAACCCAATTTCAGTAAAAAATTAGCCACTAGTCCACGTATTTATTAGATAGTTAGCTATATTTATTATAGTAACTAGATTTAGCGATTTTTGTCCTTCATCGCGCGTTCGACTTCCCGTTTGCCTTCGCGATCCTTGATGGTGTCGCGCTTGTCGTGCTCGGCCTTGCCTTTGGCCAGCGCGATCTCGCACTTCACTTTGCCAGTTTTCCAGTGCAGATTGATCGGCACCAGGGTGTAGCCTTTTTGCTCCACTTTGGCCGTCAGGCGTTTGATTTCTTCCTTCTTCATCAAGAGTTTTTTGGTGCGCTGTTTGTCCGGGCTGATATGGGTGGAGGCCGTGCCAAGAGGGTTGATCTGCAAACCGATGATGAACATCTCGCCCTCGCGGATCACCACGTAGCCGTCGGTCAACTGCACTTTGCCTTCGCGCAGCGATTTCACCTCCCAGCCTTCGAGCACCAGGCCGGCCTCAAACCGCTCCTCAAAGAAGTAGTTGTAGGCGGCTTTTTTGTTGTCGGCAATGCGGGTGTTTTTGGGCGTGTCTTTCCGGGCGGTTTTGGACGCGCCTTTGGCATCACCCTTGGGTGATTTGGCAGACGGGGCGGTGAGGATGTTTTGGGCCATGAATTGAAACGGGGCAGGATAAAGTGCGGACAAATGCCCGTGAGCGCTTGGAAGTGCAGGTGATTGGCGGTGGGGGCTCTGTCTACAATCCGGCGCGCGCCCCCATTCTATGAAAACCCCCAACCCGCCCATCCACAAGTCGATCCACAAGTCCGTTTTGATCTGGTACAGCCCGGCAGAAATGTATGCTTTGGTGACGGCGGTGGCGGATTACCCGAAGTTTTTGCCCTGGTGCGACCACGCCCATGTGGTGGCCACCGACGCGCAGGGCATGACGGCTGAAATCGGCATTTCATTTGGCGGCGTCCACCAGAAATTCACGACGCGCAACGTCCATGTTGAGGGCCGGCAAGTGGTGATCAGCTTGGTCAACGGGCCTTTCTCCAAACTCGAAGGCAATTGGCAGTTCATCCCGCTGGGCGATGGCAGCCAGCGCGCCTGCCGTGTTGAACTCACGCTGGAATACGGCTTCAACAACGCCACACTGGCCAAGCTGGTCGGCCCAGTGTTCGACAAAATCGCCGGTAGTTTGGTTGACGCTTTCGTGAAACGCGCCGAGCAGGTGTATGGCGCGGCGTGAGTGCCGGTGCAGCGCCGCCCTTCGACAATTTCGCTTGAAGTTCGACATGTCCAACTCATGAACTGCGCATGAACAAACCGGCTTCGATCAAGGTGACCTTGGTGTATTCACCGGCGTCGAGGCAGGTGGAGGAAATCGAGACTGCCTTGCCCGCAGGCAGCACGGCGAGTGCGGCGCTTGCCGCCAGTGGGCTTTTAATGCGTTGGCCAGAACTCGCGAACGTCGATGATTCAGGCAACAGGGAAACTGGCTTGACCCTGGGCATTTGGGGCCGCATTGCGTCTGTGGATCAGGTGCTGCGCGACCAAGACCGCGTCGAAATTTACCGGCCCCTTAAAGTCGACCCGAAAGTCGCCCGGCGTGAGCGTTTTGCCAAGCAGGGCGCAAAGAAAAAAGCCGGTTTGTTTGCCAAACGCCGCGTGGGTGCCAAGCCGGGGTATTGAATCCAGCCTCAACCCTGAGGCGCTGCGGTGCCGCAACTGGACGAAATGACACTCTGAATCCGAGCGTTTTCGGCAGCACGGGCCGCGTCGTCCATGATTTCGCGCTCACCTTTGGCATTGGTCACGCCGATGCGGCTGCCGGAATCGAGCGAGGTTTTGGCGTTTTTGGCGCGGACGCAGTTGTCGGCCCGGGCTTTGGCCAGCCGGTCTTCTTCCACTTTGCGTTTGGCCAGGTCAGCTTCTGCCGCCTTTTTCTTTTTCTCGTCAAGCTCTTTGTCCAGGCCGGAGAGTTTGGGCACATTGCCTCCGGTAGCGGCTTTGGCTGCCGAGGCGGCAGTTGCAGCCGCAGTCACAGCAGCTTGCGGCGCACCGTCTGCGGGCGCCACTTCGGCGGCAGCTACAGGGGCAGCGCGCCCCGGTGGGCGTTTGATGATGTTTTTGTCCAACACATCGGCGGGCGGCGGGCGGTCGCTGTTGACCTTGCGGCCATCTTTGTCCATCCATTGCCATTGCGCCTGCGCCGACAAAGCGCTCAGCAGCGCGAGGCCAGTGGCCAGACGCCGGGCCGTCGCCCAGGATAAATAGCTTGGGAAAACGCCAGTGAGGGAGGTGTTCATACGCATACCCGGAGTTTATCGTTGCAATTGCAAAACGCAAACCCGTGCCTTGCCGTTGACAACGCCAATTGCGCCGTTCGTCAGTTTGGTTTTTGAGCACTTGTGGGGGAATGGTTTTTGCGCCGGGCAGGGAGCCACCCGCAGTGGGCGACCATGGGGGCCATCTCCTTGGCGGGTACAATCGATTTTTTGGAGCTTTAGCATGCGCCTTCTTGGCAAAGCGCTCACCTTCGACGACGTGTTGTTGGTGCCAGCGTACTCCCAGGTCCTGCCCAAGGACACCTCGCTTTCCACCCGTTTCTCCCGCAATATCTCGCTGAACCTGCCTTTGGTTTCAGCGGCGATGGACACCGTCACCGAGGCGCGGCTGGCGATTGCCATCGCCCAGGAGGGCGGCATCGGCATCGTGCACAAAAACCTCACGGCCAAAGAGCAGGCCGCGCAAGTGGCCAAGGTCAAGCGGTACGAGTCGGGTGTGCTGCGGGATCCGGTCGTCATCACACCCACCCACACCGTGCGCCAGGTGTTGGCGCTCTCGGAGCAGCTTGGCATTTCGGGCTTTCCGGTGTGCGACGCGGGCAAGGTGGTCGGCATTGTGACCAGCCGCGATTTACGCTTTGAAACACGGTATGACGTGCCGGTGAGTCAGATCATGACGCCGCGCGAGAAGCTGGTGACCGTGCAGGAGAGCGACGGCACCACGCCAGCGCAGGCCAAGGCGCTGCTGAACAAACACAAACTTGAGCGCCTGCTGGTGGTGAACCCGGCCTTTGAGCTCAAGGGCATCATCACCGTCAAGGACATCACCAAACAGACCAGTTTCCCCAATGCCGCGCGGGATGCGCACGGCCAGTTGCGCGTGGGCGCGGCAGTGGGCGTGGGCGAGGGCACCGAGGAGCGGGTGGAGGCCCTCGTGCGCGCCGGTGTGGACGCGCTGGTGGTGGACACCGCGCACGGCCACAGCCACGGCGTGATTGAACGCGTGCGCTGGGTCAAAAAGAATTACCCCCAGATCGACGTGATCGGCGGCAACATTGCCACCGGCGCGGCCGCGCGTGCGCTGGCGGATGCAGGCGCTGACGCGGTCAAGGTCGGCATCGGCCCCGGCTCCATCTGCACCACGCGCATCGTCGCTGGTGTGGGTGTGCCGCAGATCATGGCCATTGACAGCGTCGCCACCGCCTTGCAGGGCACCGGCGTGCCGCTGATCGCCGACGGCGGCATCCGGTACAGCGGCGACATCGCCAAGGCCATCGCTGCGGGCGCCAGCACCGTGATGATGGGCGGCATGTTTGCCGGCACCGAAGAAGCGCCCGGCGAGATCGTGCTCTTCCAGGGCCGCAGTTACAAGAGTTACCGGGGCATGGGCAGCATCGGCGCCATGCAGCAGGGCAGCGCCGACCGGTATTTCCAGGAATCCACCAGCGGCAACCCCAATGCCGACAAGCTGGTGCCCGAGGGCATCGAAGGCCGCGTGCCCTACAAGGGCTCGCTCGTCGGCATCATCTACCAGATGGCCGGTGGTGTGCGCGCCAGCATGGGTTACTGCGGCTGCGCAACCATTGAAGACATGCAAAACAAGGCCGAGTTTGTGGAGATTACCTCGGCCGGCATCCGCGAAAGCCATGTGCACGACGTGCAGATCACCAAGGAAGCACCGAACTACAGGGCGGAATGATGAAGGTGAAAAAACTAAGCATGCGGCTGCAAGGTGGATGCTGCTTGCTTGCAATTGATGCAAAGCTGGGGCTCGAATTCACCATTTGGGCGATTTTGCCTTGAGTCTGGATGCGCATTTTCAGCAAGCGCTAGAAAGTATGGGTCGATTGACATCAATTGCACGAAATGTTAAAGTAAGGAATCCTTACTTCCGGGAATCGCCATGCTTGCAAAAATGACCTCCAAAAACCAAATCACGCTGCCCAAAGCCGTGATCTCGAAATTGCCGCCCAGCGAGTATTACGAAGTGGAGGCGGTCAATGATTGCATCATGTTGACGCCGGTTCGTGTGCAAAACGGTGACGCAGTGCGCAGAAAGCTTGAATTATTGGGAATCACGGAGCAAGACGTGGCTGATGCTGTCAAGTGGGCGCGTCGCACCCCCGCATGAGTCGCGCCTCAAACCCGACAGTGCTAGTCATCCTGGACACCAACGTTTTACTCTCTGCTTTGGTTTTTACGGGGGGGCTGCTGGGCCGCTATCGCAAGCTTTGGACCTCTCAAGAGATTCTGCCCTGCACGTCGAAAGAAGCCGTTCAAGAGTTAATTCGCGTGCTCGCAAATCCAAAATTCAAACTCGATTCGGTTGAGCAAAACAATTTGCTTGCCGATTACCTGCCGTTTGCTGAGGTCACTGATGTGTCGGTTGACACTCAACAGGCAAATTTGCCCATTTGCCGTGACCCATTGGATCAAATGTTTCTGGTGCTTGCACAGGCGAGCCAAGCAGAGGTTTTGGTAACGGGCGATCAAGACTTGCTGGTTCTGGGGGCGACCCCAAACCTTTCGTTTCGCATTCTTAAACCCGTCGAGTTTCTGACCCAATACCAGTTGATGCCCTGACCTCCATGCAACACCAGAAAATCCTGATTCTTGATTTCGGTTCCCAGGTCACCCAGCTCATTGCCCGCCGCGTACGCGAGGCGCATGTGTTTTGCGAAGTGCATTCCTGCGACATGGGCGACGACTGGGTGCGTGACTACGCCAAAGATGGCTCACTCAAGGGCGTGATCCTTTCCGGCAGCCACGCCTCGCTGTGGGAAGACGAAACCCAGCGCGCGCCGCAGGCGGTGTTTGAGCTGGGCGTGCCGGTGCTGGGAATTTGCTTCGGCATGTACGCCATTGCCGCCGCGCTGGGTGGCAAAGTCGAAGGCGGCCATGGCCGCGAGTTCGGTCACGCCCAGGTTCGCGCACACGGCCACACGAAACTGCTGGACGGCATTGCCGACGTCACC
>JANLYO010000089.1:0-3270 GCA_031365665.1 Rhodoferax sp.
GCCCGGCGGCGCAGAAACGCTCTGACGCAAAAGCCAAAGTGATGCTGTCAGAAATGCCGCTGCACGAATTGCGCCGAGCGCGCGGCCTGTCGCAAAAAATGCTGGCCGACGTGTTGCATGTGCAGCAGCCTTCCATTGCCAAGATCGAAAAGCGCACAGACATGTATCTGTCCACCTTGCGCAGCCACATTCAGGCCATGGGCGGCGAGCTGGACATCATTGCCCGGTTTCCGGATGGGGCGGTGAAGATCAACAACTTTGCTGATTTGGGAACTGCTGGTTAGGCCGTCGGCCTGAAATAGAAGGCTATTTCAAAGCTTTAAGTAAGCGGTGACTCCACAGGTATTAAGAAGAAGCACTCCGGCCAAGAATCGCCTCAAAGCGACGGGTCAAAAGCTCGCGAAGATCAGTCATATTTTTGTACTCTGGGACGTTGTGCACTGACAAATCAAAGTGCAATTTGGTATTTTGACGACGAAACAGAATTGGCTTCTTGTCATGCGCGTGTGCGTAGCCAACTTCATAGTACACATTAGGCCTTTCGTGAGAGAGATCCGCAATCAAATACTCACAGGTCTTTATTTCATTGAGAATTACCTTGGTAATTACGTCTTGATGTTCAATTTCATCCGCACGGCGGGCCGTAATTTCAAAGCGTGCGGCCACGTCCTTAATTGTCGCCAGCACATCGACTAACTCCGGACGTTCAGGATCAATTGGCATGATGACGAACGCATAATTTTTCTTAATCTGTGTAGCAACCAAGCTCACGCCACTGGGCTCTATCGCATCTTCAGCAGTTTTTTGTACCGTTGAGTTGCCTAGCTGAAGGTGCAAAAGTCCAGCGCGTCCCATATCTGCCATGTCTCGAAATCGTTGCTCTAACGCGTTATCCAAAGTTGTAAATTTGAGAGGTACGTCATATCCATGTGGCCCCGTAAACCACACCTTGGCGGGTTGGTATAGCGCTTCATGAGTGACACCGCTAAAAAAGGGAATGAGTTCGCTAAGTGCCAGAACTGCTTCTTGAATTTCTGGCTCCGTAAGTTTGATGGTTTTCGCCATTTGAGCAAGGTCGATAGCATCCGTGACTGGCAACTGAAGAAGGCGACTTTGGATTTCGAGCGCAACGGATTCAATGTTTTTGAGCAGAGGGGCGTTCGGATTAAATCGTCGAATTCCGATGAGCGTGAGCTTGTGGTCTCGATAGAAGCGAATATCAATCTTTTGCGGGTCGTAGTCAGTTGGGATTTTTTGTCTCAGCTCAACCCGGGCGCTACGTGGATCAAAATTTATTCCTTTCGCCGCAGCCTCAAGCCAGAGCAGGTCAGGCTCAGAGAATTGATGCTCCAGCAATGATTCGACGGTATTTTTTTTCATATGCTTGGCACTAGGAGAAGTTATTTTTGATGACAAATGCGACTGTAAGGGAAGTACGAGTAGAGTAGTGCGAACAGCCATCTTTGCAGCTAGCCTTGTGATTCTGTCACCGGCACCCAGCTTGACCCCCGCAGCGCTGCTGGCCCTCGTCTGTCGCTGCCTTGAAGCACGTAAAACGATGGGGTCTGAGGGCCGCGCAGCGAGTTGTGCGCCGGCCCCTAAACCCAGCCCGAATTCAAGCCGCAACTCAGACCGTCAAAAACGGGTAGTCCGTATACCCCTCCGCCCCACCCCCATACAAAGTCGCCCGCACCACGCTGTTCAGCGGCGCGCCTTCGCGCAGGCGGCGGGTGAGGTCGGGGTTGGCGATGAAGGCTTTGCCGAAGCAGACCAGGTCGGCACCGCTGGCCAGGGCCTGCTCGGCCAGGGTTTTGTCCAGCGCGTTGTTGACGATCCAGGCGCCTTTGCCGCCGGTAGACTGGTAGGCGGCGCGCAGTGCGGCGTAGTCGAAGGGCTTGTCGCCCTGGGTGTGGTTGCGGTCTGCGCCGGTGGCGCCTTCGATGACGTGGATGAAGGCCAGGCCCTGGCCATCGGAACTGCGGATACGGCCCAACACGCGGGCCACGTGTTCAAACAACGGCTGCGGGTGCGCGTCAAAGGCGTCGTTGGCGGGGGTGACGGGCGAGATGCGGATGCCGGTTTTGCTGCCGCCTATGCGCTGCGCGATGGCCTGCATCACCTCGCCTAGCAGGCGGGCGCGGTGCTCGATGCTGCCGCCATACGCGTCGGTGCGCTGGTTTGAATTGCTGCGCAGGAACTGGTCGATCAGGTAGCCGTTGGCGGCGTGCACCTCGATGCCGTCAAAACCGGCCTCGATGGCGTTGGCGGCGGCCTGGGCGTAGTCGTGCACGATGCCGGGGATCTCGTCCATGCGCAGCGCGCGCGGCTCCGACGTGGCCTCAAACTGCGGCACGCCGTTGCGGATCAACACGGTTTTGGTTTTGGCGGTGAGGGCCGACGGGGCCACGGGTGCCTGGCCGCCGGGCTGCAAGTCCACATGCGAGACGCGGCCCACGTGCCAGAGCTGCATCACGATGTGGCCGCCTTTGGCGTGCACCGCGTCGGTGGTCATACGCCAGGCCTTGATCTGCTCCGCGCTCCAGATGCCCGGCACGTCGGAATAACCTTGGCCCTGGCGGCTGATGGCGGTGGCTTCGGTGACGATGAGGCCGGCGCCGTCGCGCGGGTCGGCGCGCTGCGCGTAGTAGGCGGCCATCAGCGGCGTGGGCAGGGCGCCAGGCGCACGGTTGCGCGTCAGCGGGGCCATGACCAGGCGGTTGGGCAGGCGCATGGCGCCAACTTGAATGGGGTCAAACAGGGAGGTCATCGTGCAGGGGGTGTTGAAAGCAGTTGGGGCAGAAAATAATGCTGATAGCCCCCGCCAAATATAACGAAGCAGCTGCAAAAATTGTAGCTGCTTCCACGACGGCGCTGGCGTGCCGCGAACGCTCAGGGCGTGAGGCCTTCGGCTTTCAGGGCGGCCAGCACGCCGGGGCGCGCCGCCATGCGGGCGCGGAAGGCGTTCAGGTTGGGGTAGCCCGACAGGTCCACGCCGGTGGGCACAGACCAGCGGCTCACCGTGTAGAGGTAAGGGTCGGCCACGCTGAATTCGCCCATCAGGTAGTCTTTGCCGGCCAGCTGGCTGTCCACCCACTTCAGGCGCTGGGCCAGCTTGTCTTTGGCGGCGGTCTTGACGCTGTCGGGGTTGGCCGGGTTGAACAGCGGCGAGAAGCCCTTGTGCAGCTCGGTGCCGATGAAGGTCAGCCACTCCTGCAGGCGGTAGCGGGCCATGCTGCCGTTGGCCGGGGCCAGCTTCTTGGCGGGCACCTG
>JANLYO010000181.1:0-8234 GCA_031365665.1 Rhodoferax sp.
ACTCAAATTTCAAGAGAGCCTTATTTGTTTTTGTCACTTCATCGCCGAATTCTTCCCCACCGTCTTCGAGAGAAACGACTCTAAATTGAACAAAACAATCAGATAAATCTGCCGTGGGATTCTTTTCCAGGTAGCGGCCAATTGTGCTAATCGTTTGCGCACCATTCACAATGTGGATGCCTTCGCAATGAAAGTATCCTAGTTCATGCTTGCCGCCACCAAGCGACAGTTTTTCAACGTGCGACGCTGTGGCCGTAACTCCATTGTTGAAGTACCAAAATAGCTCAGGCCTTTTCTCCAATGACTCGCGAATCTCACCGTTGACATCGGTATCACCCAACGCACCACGCAGGTTTTTAGCCACTACGCGATCTTTGTATTCAAGCCAAATTTTGGCCAAATCCGCAGCGTTTACCTGACCGTAAATCGCGTATCTTGGTTCTTGAACTTTGCCCCAATAGTGAATCGCAATGTCGGCGGCAATTGGACTGTTTAAATCTTCAGTCAATGACTTGTGAAGCAGTCCTTGATTCAAAGGAATCCAGCTCAAAATCTCACTGGCATCGTTGATGTTTTCTAGCAGATCTGCAAAATCTCTTTTGGAGTGAATTGATAGATCTGCGTTGCCTGTATGCGCCAGTATTACAACAATTTGCAAGCCTGCGTTGCTAAGGATGGTTCCAATCTCATCCTGCCGAGCATTCACTTTTTCATTGAACCGATCAAGATTCAAGCTAAGCAAATCATGGATACCTGCTACAAACTTCTTAACTGAGCCGTTATCCGGTTCACCTTTCCCATCGTGAATCCATTTGGATTGCACAAGGTATAACTTTGCTTCTGTCTCGTCGAAATAAATGGCGTCTATGCCATTGTCATTGCCACCATCAACTATAGAAGCGGCTGCTTCATTCGGCTCACAGCCTGCCAGATGATGAACTGCATATGCAGCAAGCGACCGAGACAAAAAAATATCTTCAAATGATTTGGTGCCGGCCTGCTGGTCAGCCATATCCATGTGTTGCCTGAATAGAGATTCGAGACGTTTGCGAATTTGATTTATATGAATAACGCTCATGACTTCCCCCAAGAGTCCTTCAACCCCACCGCCAAATTAAACACCGGCTTCGCTTCAGCGTGGTCCACCCGATCCGCCACAAAGTACCCATGCCGCTCAAACTGAAACTTGTCGTCTGCCTTGGCGTTGGCCAGTGATGGCTCCACAACGGCTTGAATTATTTTCAGGCTGTTGGGGTTCAGGTTCTCCATGAAGTCGCGGCCGCCGGCGTCGGGCTGGGCGTCGAGGAACAGGCGGTCGTACAGACGCACTTCGGCGGGCAGGCCGTCGGCCACAGCCACCCAGGTGATGACGCCTTTGACCTTGATGGCGTCGCTGCCGGGGGTACCACTCTTGGTGTCTGGTATGAGTTTGGCTCTCACCCCTGTTAGGTTTTCTGCTTCATCTTTAATAGCACCTGTGCATTCGATCACGTGGCCGTATTTCAGGCGCACTTTGTTGCCGGGGAACAAACGGAAGAAGCCTTTGGGTGGCGTCTCTTCAAAGTCGCTGCGTTCAATCCACACTTCCTTGCCGATTTTGAAATTGCGTTTGCCCAGCTCGGGGTGGTGTGGGTGCACGGGGGCGGAACAAGCATCCAGAAAGCCCGCGCCCATCACCTCGCCCCAGTTGTCGATGACGAGTTTGATGGGGTCCAGCACGGCCATGGCGCGCGGGGCGCTCACGTCCAGCGTTTCGCGCAGGCAGCCTTCCAGCGTGGCGTAGTCGATCCAGCTGTCGCTCTTGGTCACGCCAATGCGTTCGGCAAAATTTTGCAGGCTCTCAGGCGTGTAGCCACGGCGGCGCAGGCCGACGATGGTGGGCATGCGCGGGTCGTCCCAGCCGCTGACCTTGTGGTCGTACACCAGTTGCGCCAGCTTGCGTTTGCTGGTGATCACGTAGGTCAGGTTGAGCCGCGCAAATTCATACTGGCGCGGGTGTGGCGTGGCGAGCAGGCCGCCCGCGACCCGCCCGTCGGGGAGCTTTACTGTTTCGCATAAACGGTCCAGCAGCCAGTCGTAAAAGGGCCTTTGGTCTTCAAACTCCAGCGTGCACAGGCTGTGGGTGATCTGCTCCAGTGCGTCCTCTATCGGGTGCGCAAAGGTGTACATGGGGTAGATGCACCAGATGTCGCCCGTGTTGTGGTGCGTGGCGCGGCGGATGCGGTAAATGGCCGGGTCGCGCAGGTTGATGTTGGGGCTGTCCATGGCTATCTTGGCGCGCAGCACCATGCTGCCGTCTTCATGCAGTCCGTCGCGCATTTCGCGCAAGCGCGTCAGGTTCTCAGCCGGCGTGCGGTTTCTGAAGGCGCTGTTCACGCCTGGTTTGCCAAAGTCGCCCCGGTTGATGCGCATTTGTTCCACGGTCTGTTCGTCCACATAGGCGTGGCCGGCTTCGATCAGATATTCCGCCGCGCGGTACATGAAGCCGAAGTAGTCGCTGGCGTGGTAGGGCTCTGCGGTGGCGCTGCCGTTCCAGTCAAAACCCAGCCACTTGATGGCGTCGCGGATCGAGTTGACGTATTCGATGTCTTCCTTCTCGGGGTTGGTGTCGTCAAAACGCAGGTGGCACACGCCGCCGTAGTCGCGCGCCAGGCCAAAGTTGATGCAGATGCTTTTGGCGTGGCCGATATGCAGGTAGCCATTGGGCTCGGGCGGGAAGCGGGTGCGGATTTTGGCGGTGTCTGGCTGGCCTGCGCCGTGGTGGGCGGCGTCGCCGGGGCTGCCCGCCCAGCGGCGCGCAGCGTAAACGCCGGATGCCAGATCGCTTTCGATGATCTGGCGCAGGAAGTTGCTGGGCTTTGTCGGGGACGGCTGAGGGGCCGTGTTCCGGTTTGCGGGCAGGTTGGCAGGTGGCTTTGAATTGGGAGCACTCATGGGCTGATTTTAGGTGGTGCGGCTTTTTAGCAACATTTGCCCTTGCTTTGGCGTTGGCTTGGTGTTGCCCGTGCGTTACCTGATCGTTACGTCTGGCAACGATCTTCACACGCCACATGGTCAGCCGGGCAAGCCATCACGCGTTGAAGGTACATGGGCTGGCAACCTGGCCCATGCAAAAAGGAGTAATTTATGACGACCAGGATTTCTGCGCGAAAAATGGCAAGTGTTGCGGCTTTGGCGGTGGCGGCGTTGGGGTGGGTGGGGTCAGCGTCCGCACAAAACGTCTTTTGGTCCGTAGGTGTGGCGTCGCCGGGTGTGCAGGTGGCTGTGTCGAATGCGCCAGCTATGGTGCCGCAGGTGGTCTACCAGCGCCCCTACGTGGTGGTGCAGCCGCAACCTGTATATATTCAGCCGCAGCAGGTGTACGTTCAACCGCAACCGGTTTATGTTCAACCGGCACCGGTCTTGTCAGCTTACCCGGTCTATGGCCGCCCCGTGGTGATTCAGCAGGCGCCGGTGGTGCTCACCGGATGGCACCGTCCGCATCATCATGGCTGGCACCGAGGGTGGCATCACGGGCAGGGCCAGGTGGTCGTCCAGCCTGTACCCCAATACGGACACGGTGGGGGCCACCAGGGCGCACACTATTGACCAAAACGTGGGCCGTTTTTGACGAACTCGTCTTCTTCGGGTGAATTGATGCGGCCCAGCACGCCGTTGCGGTAAGGGAATCGCCCAAACTCCGCAATGATGTCGCGGTGTTGCAGAGCAAATTTCACATTGCCGTCCAGGCGCGGCTTGATGTCGGCGGGGGCATCGGCCTGCAACTGCTGGAAGCGTCTCACACACTCATTTTGGTGGGACAGGTTTTCGGCGTGCATGAGCGGCATATAAAGAAACAAGCGTCCGACCCAGGGCAGGCGCTGATCCATGGTCACGTCCAGCGCTTGCAGAACCAGGGTTTGAGCCAGGGCGTCGCCTGAAAAGGCCTCGGCCTTGCCACGGAACACATTGCGGGTGAACTGATCCAGCAGTATCACCATGGCCAGGCGGCTCGCAGGCTCGTGGGTCCAGGACTGCAAGCCGCCAGCCAAAGCCTGCTTTACCCAGTCGCCAAATTGCGTGTTGATGCGCTGGTCAAGCTCGGCGTCGCCACCCCACCAGAGTTTGTCGCGCGGACTGCTGGGCCAACCCAATTCCAGGCCGTCACCGAACCAAAAGTCGAGCACGGTTTGGTGCGCGGGAACATTCTCAGCCATGCCGTGGGCGATGCCAAACTGAGGGTGTGGTTTTTGCGAATGCCACCTAGCGACGGCAGACGTTCAAATTGAACGCGGTGTTGGCCAGAGCAGGGTCGCGGTCGATGATGGCAGGTGGCGTCGCCAGCCGGACAGGCGGCACCGACTGCCCGGCAAAGGCAGACTCTCCTGCATCCAACTGCAAAGACTGCCCGGCCTGCGCGACGACGACCTTGCCCTCGCGCACCATCAGGAAGAAGCCGTTGGCGTCTGCCGCTGGCGGTGTTGCGCCAAATTGTTGCTCCAGGTTGACGGGAACAGTTTCAGGCGCGGGCGTGTTGATGGTATTGAAAAATGCGGGCGTATTCGTCAGTGCCCGGGCTGCTCCAGCCGCACCGGGAACGAGGCCGCTTTGGCCAGCAGCAATGGATACCTCCCGCCCATCAGCGCCCGCCAAAGTGATTTCACCCACTTTTGTTGTTGCAAACAAGGCGTTGTCGCAATTGACATCCGTCAGGTCTGAACTTGCCGGATTCTCGTCGGCGCCTTCTTTGCCGCAAGCCAGATCAAACACCGTGCCGCGTATGCCGATGGTGGCCGTGCTGGTTTGAAATTTGACCTGCCCCGGCGACGCCTTGGCGATCAAACCCGTGGCGACACGCAGGCCGCCGCTGATGAGCCGGAACAGCATCGAGCCGCGGTTCGGCTGGTTGGCGTCATAGCTGTATTGGGTGAGCGCAAGCTGGGTGCCGCTGTTGAGCGTCAAACGCGTGTCGTCACGGAATGCCAATACGGCAAAACCCCCAGGCGTGGTTGAAACCTTGTCCGTCGCATAAAGCGCGCCGCCTTGGGCGACCTCCAGTTGGCGCGACTCACGGTCCACGGTGACGGTGCCGCGCGCCTGCATGACACGAGCCACTACCGGCGGGCTGCTGTTGGGGCGGGCATTTTGTGCGATGGTCACGGGCGCACAGTCGTTTTCACAAAGCCGCGCGGTGTAGTCAGTGCCACGGATTCCCACTGTCACCGTGTTGATGTTGAGTTTGTAGGCGTCAACATTGCCGCGTTTTCCAATCGAGCCGGTGATGGCGCGCAAGCCGCCTTTGAGCAGGCTGATGACCAGGTTGTCAGACTGCGGCGCATCATTGTTGTAGCTGTAGGCCTGCACGGTCATGCGGGACTCAGGCCGCACTGCCGTTTCGCCACCATCAGTGAAGCGCAGGCGCACCGTGCTGTTGCGGGTGGTGGATAGCGCATCACCGACGCCCAGGGCGGAGCCGCGCGCCAGAATGCTTTGTCGGCCATCCGCTCGTACAACGTAGGCGGTGCCTTCGACCGCCATGGCGGTTGCCGCTGAGGTGGGTGCGGCTGTTTGCGCACAAACGCTCGCAGACATGGCAAGGGGCAGCAAGGCCGCGACCAGTTTGGCCGAGTTTTGCAGGGGTTTAAAAGCGGTTTTCATGGGCATCCCTCCACTTCAATATCTTTCTCGGGCAATGGCTTGAGCGCTTGAGCTTCCCGGTCGACGGCATCGATCAGGTCTTCAACAAGGGCAACTTTTTGTGTGGTGACGATCACCGGGTTCACGAGAGGAATATTGGTCGGCAATGCAGGTGCACCACCGCTGGCTAAGAGCGACAGGCTTGCCGGCAAATAGGTCAAATTGGGGATCGACGTGAGATTGACGGTAGCGAAATCGCCCACCCGCGTGGCGGACTTCATGAAGGTGTACGAGGCACCCGCGGGGGCGCTATAACCAGCGTAGGGAACCACGTTCAAGGTGCCTGCCAGATTCGCCGTGCCCAGCACGTTGACCCAATCGTATTCGGTGCCTTGTGCCAATCCGCCGAGCTCGATCGTCAACACGCTGGAGGCGATCATGTTGAGGTTGCCGGTGATGGTGATCGCACCGGGCGAGAACCCGGGTGCAAACGTGGCAGAGCCGACATTCAAGTCGCCATTGATGGTGCCCACGCCCTTGATCGTGCCCTGGGTGACCGTGATGTTGCCGTTGATGCCACCGTTGTTGAGCGCTAGCACGCCACCCGCCAGTTGGTTGAACCCGCCATTGAATTGGGTTGAGCTACCATTTTGAGCTACCACTGTCCCTGAGTTGTTCAACACCTGCGTAAACACCAGCCCGCTTCCAAGGTTGATAGTGCCCTGGTTGTTGATCGCATTGGTGATGGTTGAACCGGCGAGGCTGAGCGTGCCGGTGTTCGTCAAGGCGCCGTTGTTGGTCCATGCGACGGTGTTGCCAGAGGGCAAATTCAGGCTACCACCGGACATGATCAGGCTGCCAGGCCCTGCGAAGGCGCCTCCCGTTAAGCTAAAGATGCCAGCCACATCTAGAGAACCATTGTTGGTGAGTGTTCCGCCGCTCAAGTTCAGTTCTACACCAGTAGGCAGAACGGTTATGCCGTTAAGCGTCAAGCTACCGGATTGCAGCGTGAGCGAGCCACTGGGCAAAGTCAGGTTTGTAAAGGAGAAATTGAGCCCATCGATGACGCGGTCGCCGGAGCCGCCGAATTGGTAGCTGCCGCCACCTGAGAAATTGAGCAGGCCGTTACCACTGATGGTGCCGTCTTGCCATGTCAGCAGGCCGGAGGGGCTTGTCATGTTCAGCGTAGCACCGCCAGCCACCGTCAATTCACCACCGAGTTGTTGGATTTGCGGGCCCTGCACGTTGACGGTGCCTGCGTTGACATTGAAGTTGCCCGAGTTGTACAGGTTGCCACCAATGTTCAGGTTGCTCAGGTTGGCAGTTGCGCCGGCTTGGTTGATGAAGTCACCAGGCAGCGTCAAATTGCCGTTGGCGGTGACAGTGCCTGCATTGGTAAGTGCACCAGTTCCAACAATGGCGACAGTGCCACCCATCACGTCAAGAGCAGAACCCGCAACCACGCTGGCGCCAGCGACAGGTAGGTTCAGTGCGCCGCTGTTGACCGTCCAGGTGCCGCCACTCATTACCTGCGGCGCTGTGCCGTTGACGTTAACCGTCGCGCCATTCACATTCACCGGCATGTTGGACGTGAAGGCTGTGGCGAATGTCACTATTCCAGAATTAAACAGGGCACTTCCGCTGCCGCTTACCGTCACCGGGCCACCGCCAAAGACCGCGCCCGGAGCAAAAATCACATTGCCATTGGGTGCGTTGAGCGAGAGATTGGGTTGCGCCGAGGATAGCGCGTTGACGTCGCCCACGGTGTTTGTGATGCTCAGGGAATTGGCGGCGGTGAAGTTGATGGCCGGATCCAGCGCTGCGGCATAAGTCAGGGCAATATTGGCGGCTGAAGCCGTGACGCCATTGCCATCAGAACGCACGATCTGCCCCGTCGAGGCGGTGACATTCAGATTGCCCACGGCTGTGATGCTGTTGGCCGAACCATTGCCACCGAAGTCGTTGACCTTCAAGTCCACGTTCTGGGCGGCTTGCAGCAAGATGCCACCACTGCCGGTGGTGGCCAGATTGCTGGTGGAGGCCACCAGGATATCGCGCCCAGCAATGACACTGATGCCCGCCTGCGTGGGCAAAAGGCCCGTGTTGTTGGCGTTGACCGAACCGGTCAGGCTCACATCACTTGCTGCACCATTGGCCGTCAGGGCAATGACCCCGTTGCTTGCGGTCAGCGTGCCCAGGGTCATGGTGGCGCCACTGGTGACGCTGATGCCTGTGCCCGCGCTCAAGGGGCCCGTGCTCATGGCGGCCCCGCTGGAGAGGTTGACGGCTCCCAGGGTGGCCGTGACGGCATTGGTGCTCATGCCGGTCACGGCAGTCAAGGTGGCGTTGCCGGTATTGGCCACGATGGCGCCACCGAGTGGCCCCAGGCTGCTACCCGCGCCCAGATTCACGGCGGCAGCGGCAATGTCGATAGAGTTGCCATCGGAGCGCGAGATCGAGCCGCCTGCCGTGACGTCCACATTGCCAGTGGCACTCAGGGCATTGCCCGCGCCGTTGCCGCCAAAATCGTTGACCTTCAGGTCAATGGCGCCTGCCGCATTGAGTTTGATGCCCCCGGAGGTCGTGGCCGTCAGGTTGGTGGTGGAGGCCACGTTGAT
>JANLYO010000229.1:0-25613 GCA_031365665.1 Rhodoferax sp.
CTACCGTGACTCGGCCCGGGCATTTGCCCTGGCAGCCGATCGTTCGCAGGCCATGAAGGTGCTGCTCAATTTTGATTGACGACTCCCGACCACTCTGCAAGGAACATCATCATGCTGATAGGCATACCCACTGAAACGACAGTGGGGGAAACCCGTGTCGCCCTCACCCCCGAGACGGCGAAGAAACTCAAAGCCCAGGGCCACACCATCCGCATCCAGTCCGGTGCCGGTGTGGCAGCCAGCGTGACCGACGAAGCTTTTATGGCCGCCGGTGCCGAGATCACCGATGCCGCAGGCGCGTATGCCTGCGTCCTGGTGCTCAAGGTCCGTAGCGCGTCCGATGCCGAATGCGCCCAGATGAAACCCGGCACCACCCTGGTGGGCATGCTCAACCCCTTTGATGCGCCCGGCCTGCAACGCCTGGCCTCAGCCGGGCTCACCGCGTATGCACTGGAAGCCGCACCCCGCACCACCCGCGCCCAAAGCATGGACGTGCTCTCCTCTCAAGCCAACATCGCTGGCTACAAAGCTGTGATGATGGCGGCGGACAAATACCAACGTTTCTTCCCGATGTTGATGACGGCGGCGGGCACGGTCAAGGCCGCACGCGTGGTGATTCTGGGTGTGGGTGTGGCCGGTTTGCAAGCGATTGCCACGGCCAAACGCCTGGGCGCGGTGATCGAAGCCAGCGACGTGCGCCCCAGCGTGAAAGAGCAGATCGAGTCGCTCGGCGGCAAGTTCATCGAGGTGTCGTATGACACGCCAGAAGAAAAGGAAGCCGCTGTGGGCGTGGGCGGCTACGCCAAACCCATGCCGCCCTCGTGGCTGGCGCGCCAGCAAATTGAAGTGGCAAAACGTGTGGCGCTGGCGGATATTGTGATCTCCACCGCGTTGATCCCGGGCCGCGCCGCGCCGACGCTGATCACCGAAGACATGGTCAAAAGCATGAAGCCGGGCTCGGTGATTGTGGACATCGCCGCCGGCAAAGGCCCCAACGGCGGCGGCAACTGCCCAATTTCAGAGGCCGACAAGACCGTCGTCAAACACGGCGTAACGCTGATCGGCGAAACCAATCTGGCCTCGCTGGTGGCGGCAGACGCCTCGGCGCTGTATGCCCGCAACGTGATCGACTTCCTCAAACTCATCATCAACAAGGAGGGCGCGTTGCATGTCGATATGGAAGACGACATCGTGGCTGCGTGCCTGATGGCCCAAGGCGGCGAAGTCAAACGCAAATCATGATTTTCCGTTCGGGCTGAGCCTGTCGAAGCCTTTCGACAAGCTCAAGGCGAACGGACTAAAAAGAAAGGAAATTACCATGGACATCGTTTCCCCCACCATCACCAACCTGATCATCTTCGTGCTGGCCATCTACGTGGGTTACCACGTGGTCTGGACGGTCACCCCCGCGCTGCACACGCCCCTGATGGCGGTGACCAACGCCATCTCGGCCATCGTGATCGTCGGCGCCATGCTGGCCGCCGCATTGACTGAAACCACGCTGGGCAAATCGATGGGCGTGCTCGCTGTGGCCCTGGCGGCGGTGAATATTTTTGGAGGCTTTCTGGTGACTCGCAGAATGTTGGAAATGTTCAAGAAGAAGGATAAGAAGCCCGCACTTGAAAACAAGGGAGCTTCAAAATGAGCATGAGTCTCGTCACCCTTTTGTATTTGATCGCCAGCGTCTGTTTCATCCAGGCGCTCAAGGGCTTAAGCCACCCCACCTCGTCGATCCGTGGCAATCTGTTCGGCATGATCGGCATGGCCATCGCCGCGCTGACGACTGCCGCGCTGATCGTGCAAATCTCTGGCGGCAAGGCCGAAGGCATGGCCTGGGTCATTCTTGGCCTGGTGGTCGGCGGCGGCTACGGCGCCTACCGCGCCAAAACGGTCGAGATGACCAAAATGCCCGAGCTGGTGGCATTTTTCCACAGCATGATTGGCCTCTCGGCCGTGTTCATCGCAGGCGCGGCAGCGGTCGAGCCCTGGGCTTTTGGCATCGTGGCCAAAGGCGGCTCGATTCCCTTTGGCAACCGCTTCGAGCTGGCGCTGGGCGCGGCGATTGGCGCCATCACCTTCAGCGGCTCGGTCATCGCCTTTGGCAAACTCTCGGGTACGTATAAATTCCGCCTGTTCCAGGGTGCGCCGGTGCAGTTCAAGGGGCAACACATGTTGAACCTGGTGCTGGGCCTGGCGATGCTGGCCTTTATCGTCGGCTACACCATCACGCAGTCCAACGTCGACTTCGCGCTGCTGATCGCGCTGGCCTTCATTCTGGGCGTGCTCATCATCATCCCGATTGGCGGGGCCGACATGCCGGTGGTGGTCTCCATGCTCAACAGCTATAGCGGCTGGGCCGCAGCGGGCATCGGCTTCAGCCTGAACAACGCCATGCTGATCGTGGCCGGTTCACTGGTGGGCTCGTCGGGCGCAATCCTGAGCTACATCATGTGCAAGGCCATGAACCGCTCGTTTTTCAACGTGATTCTGGGCGGCTTTGGTGGCGAGGCGACGACGGCCGTAGCCGGCGCCGCGGTGCAGCGCAGCGTGAAAAGCGGCAGCGCTGACGACGCGGCCTTCGTGCTGGGCAATGCCGAAACCGTGGTCATCGTGCCGGGCTACGGCCTGGCGGTGGCCCGCGCGCAGCACGCCGTGAAGGAGCTGGCCGAGAAGCTCACGCACAAGGGCATCACCGTCAAATCCGCCATCCACCCGGTGGCGGGCCGCATGCCGGGCCACATGAACGTGCTGCTGGCCGAGGCCGAGGTGCCTTATGACCAGGTGTTCGAGATGGAAGACATCAATGGCGAGTTCGGCCAGGTTGATGTGGCCATCATCCTGGGCGCCAATGACGTGGTGAACCCCGCCGCACTCACCAAAGGCAGCGCCATCTACGGCATGCCGATCCTGGAGGCCTACAAGGCCAAGACCATCATTGTGAACAAGCGCTCCATGGCGGCGGGTTACGCCGGCCTGGACAACGAACTTTTCTACATGGACAAAACCATGATGGTGTTTGGCGACGCCAAGAAGGTCGTGGAAGACATGGGCAAGGCGCTGGAGTAACTTCGCCGGGTCGGGCTGCTTTGTGAGGCGGCGGTGGCCCACGCCACCCACCCCGCCCCAGCGGCTCACGCTGTGGCGGCCGTCCTTCGGCGGCTTCCTTGCGGTGCTCGATCTTGCGGCCTGGCGCAGAACTCGCTGCGTTCACTACGCTCAAACAACTGCGCCAAATTTGACAACGAAGCGCGCAAGCGCGCTGGCCGCCAGCCCTGCGCTCCTCAGCGCTACAGAGTGAGTCGCTGGGGCGGGGTGGGTGGCGTGGGGGTGGCCGTGAGAGTTGCCATCCATCAGGCGCTAGCTGAATGTCCGTTTAAGACGTAGGCCGTTGGTCGGGTCTCCGGCTTTCATGACGTAACTTTCATAAACCTCTTTTCCGCAGCTTCAATTTCTCCGCGCAGCGTCTGGGCGTATAGCCGTGCATCACTAATGACTCGATTTAATCGGTAAGTCTTACCGCCGAACTCGACAACCACAGCGAAATCGTGGAAAGCCAACGCGTCTACCTCTGTGGTGACACCATCCTTGGTTGTGATTGTCCCCTTGGTAGAAAGCGGATGGCCTGTATGAGTATCTATGATTGGCGAAGTGAACGTCGCTTGCGCAGGAAGACCAACGCCTTCTCCGAGGCTGAACCCAACCACAACTGCTGCGTTCTTTACCGGCCCCTCCTTCTCACTCACGTTGCGTAGCTCTTTGAATACCTTGGCCATGTCTGGCAAGCGTTGTGAACGTTTATTTGCCCAATTCACGTAAAGAGGATGTTTTCCAAATTCTTTTTTCAGACAGAAAAAAACAGACTGTGCCGAAGAAAGAAAACTATTGAAATAGTGCACATAGCTTCCGTCTGCGACACGAAAACTTTCTTCCATCTTGTTGAGATGGAAGGACATCTCTTCAAACTTTTCGCGGTGTCGCATAGTGTTTAGATGGCCCTTAACTTCGTTCTATCCCGCAAAACTGCGAGATAACACTGTGAGTAAAAATCCTCGCTTTGATACCGTTTTTCCCTCGCGAACTCAGTGAAAGTTTGCATCATTTTCAAGCACCGGGACTATGACGTATCCCTAAATTGGTGAACGAAACTAATGCCGGCTACCGCTGAATTTTAGATGAGCAGGGCGATTTCACGGACGGTTGTTTTGGGTCGAATATAGCCGTATCCCCAACCATCAAAGCCTCGACTTGGCTTACTGCGCACCATCAGCCCCACCGGCCCCGCCCCAACGACTCACTCTGTGGCGCTGAGGAGCGCAGGGCTGGCGGCCGGCGCGCTTGCGCGCTTCGTTGTCAAACTTGGCGCAGTTGTTTGAGCGGAGAGAACGCAGTGAACGCAGCGAGTTCTGCGCCAGGCCGCCAGACCGAGCACCGCAAGGCAGGCGCCGCAGGACGCCCGCTACAGTGTGAGCCGATGGGGCCAACCCCTGCAAAAGACTACTTCAACCAGCCCCGCTTCCTGAAGTACCACATCGGCACCAGCGCGCTGGCCACCATCAGCACCAATGCGAACGGGTAGCCCCAGGGTTGCGACAGCTCCGGCATGTGCTGGAAGTTCATGCCGTAGATGCTGGCGATCAGCGTAGGCGGCAACAGCGCCACGCTGGCCACCGAGAAGATCTTGATGATCTTGTTCTGGTTGATGTTGATGAAACCGACGGTGGCGTCCATCAGGAAGTTGATCTTGTCGAAGAGGAAGGCGGTGTGCGAGTCGAGCGAATCGATGTCACGCAGAATCTGCCGCGCGTCCTCAAACTGCTCGGCATTGAGCATCTTGCTGCGCATCATGAAGGAGAGCGCGCGGCGCGTGTCCATCATGTTGCGGCGGATGCGGCCGTTCAGGTCTTCGTGTTGTGCGATGGCAGCCAGCACTTCACCGGCGAGCTGGTCGGTGACGTCGCCCGAGAGCACTTTGGTGCTGACTTTTTCCAGATCCACGTAAATGCCTTCGAGGGTGTCGGCGGAATATTCAGCGTCGGCATCGAAGAGTTTGAGCAACACTTCCTTGGCGTCTTCAATCAGCCCCGGTGCACGGCGCGCACGCATGCGAAGGAGCCGGAACACGGGCACGTCTTCGTCGTGGATGCTGAAGAGCACACCTTTGCTTTTTAGCTCGGCGTTGTGTTGGTTCAGGATGAACGCGACGCGCACCGTGCGCGGTGCCGCGTCATCAGCGACCAGGAAGTCGCTGCGGATATGAAGTTCGCCGTTGTCTTCTTCGTAGAAACGGGCTGACTCCTCGATGTCTTCGTCCATCGCGTCTTCGGGGATGGACAGGCCGTAATACTGCTTGACCCAACGCTTTTCTTCCAGCGTGGGCGCTTCCAAGTCCACCCAGATAGGCTGGAACTTGGACAGCTCTTCCAGGGATTCGATTTCTTCCTGGAACAATCGTCCGTTGGCAAGGGTGAAGATGTTGAGCACTCGCTCTCTCCCAAAAAATCACATGCATCTGGCGGGGGACAGGTTTTGCTTTCAACCCCGATGCAGTGTGGGAGTTGAAAGCTACCGACTGGGGCAGTTTTCCAAGGAGCGCTCTCCGTTTGTTTTGATGGGTAAATTATCGCACTGTGAACCGGGTGTCATCCGTGCGCAAAATTAGGACGATACACGCACGATCTCATCTTCGACGTCACGCAACCGGTCTTTGCCGAAGAAAATCTCATCGCCAACCAGAAACGTGGGTGATCCAAACGCGCCACTGTCGTGGGCTGTCTGGGTGTTTTGCAGCAAATTGGCCTTGACGGCCGGGTCTTGCGACTTTTCAAGAAGTGCACCTGCATTCAGTTTGGCCGCATTCAAAACCAGCTGGATCTGATGCAAGTCGTCTAAGTTGAGCGCCTGTTCCCACATTGCAGAAAACATCGCGTCTACATACTGGGTGGCACAGCCCAACTCCATGGCTGCAACGGCGCCACGCATGATTTTCAAGGTGTTGACAGGAAAATGAGGGTTGACTCTGAAGTGCGTCAGGCCGTGTTTGGCGATGAAACGGCGCATCTCAAGCTGCTCGTAGGCGCGCTTTTTGGGGATGTCGGCAAACGCTTCGGCAGGCGAGCGGTTGTTGCTCAATTTGAACAGACCACCCAGCAAAATAGGCACGTATTCGAAGGCCACACCGGTCCGGGCTTGGACGGCCGGTATCACTTTGTGGCACAGATAGGCGTTTGGGCTGCCAAAGTCAAACAGGAACTTCACGGAAACTGAACTCATATCTCACCTTTTGAGGTTTCGGACGGCATGCGGTCAAGGTGGAATTTACCAACGGACTCGCTTCAATCACCAGGCTTCAGCCCAAGGCCGCAGATCAAGCTCGTGCGTCCAGGCGTCACGCGGCTGGGTATGTAAATACCAATAGGCGTTTGCAATATGGTCAGGATTCAAAATGCCATCCTGGTCCTTCATGGCGTAGCGGTCTGGGAAGTTCGTTCGGATGAATTCCGTGTCGATGGCGCCGTCGATGACCGGATGGGCGACGTGGATGCCTTTGGGCCCGAGCTCGCGGGCCATGCTCTGCGCCAGCGCCCGCAGCGCGTGTTTGGCGCCTGCAAAGGCGGCAAAACCCTCACGGCCTCGTAAACTGGCCGTCGCCCCAGTGAAGATGATGGTGCCGCGGCTTCTTGGCAACATCACCTTGGCGGCTTCGCGACCCATCAGGAAGCCGCCAAAACAGGCCATCTCCCACACTTTGTGGTAGACCCGTGCCGTGGTCTCGGTGATGCCGAATCGGACATTGGCGCCGATGTTGAAGACGGCAACTTCGACGGGGGCGATGTCACGTTCGATTTTTTCGATGAGCGACACCATCTCTTCTTCCTTGCGCGCATCGCTGCCGAAGCCATGCGCCTCGCCGCCTTCGGCCTTGATGGCAGCCACCAAGGATTCGAGTTTGTCGGCGCTGCGCCGGGTGACGCACGCAATGTAACCCTCACGTGCAAACCGTTTGGCGATCGCTCCACCAGTGGCGTCACCGGCACCGATGACCAGGATGGTTTTCTTGTCGCTCATGTTGAGTCTCCTTCTTGTTTTGACGGCGAAAAGCAGGCGCAATACGTCAATTTATTGGCCCGACTGGGTCAATGGATCAATACCGATTCAAACCTCGTCCAGTGGTATTTTCCGGGAAATCGTGCGCGCTGTACCAACGGTCCTTGGCGGCGAAATAGGCTCGGGGAAATGTAAGGACTGGATGGTCGGCAGGATGGCCAGCGCGGCGTGCAATGCCAAAAAGACTGCCAGTACGGCCTGCAACGGCCAGGTGTCCCTCTGGCCATTCGATGATTTGCATCCATACCGAGCTTGTCGCCGCAGGTTCGGTGGCCGCACCAGTGACGCGGGCAATGGCGGCGTTTGTCGCCTTGTGGGCGAGCGACATGCGCTGCTGGTCCAGCAAGCCTTCAGGCACATTCAGTTCCACAAGGAATAGGCCGCTCGCCGATACATAAGTGCCGTCGTTGGCGCCACCCACGAACCAGTCCGCGCGGTCTATTTCACGAAAGCGCACCCAACTTCCTGCCCGACCGAAGGGCGTGTCGCCGCCGCCTTCAATCTCAAGCAGGACACGCGTCAGTTCCTCGGCCAAATCGGTCTTCTGCGCCGCTGACAACTGGCCAGCTGGACATTCAACGGTGACAAGTGGCATATCGGATGCTCCTGGAAGGTTAAGCGGGCCCAGCACCGCGCATTGCGGCAGACGGGCGGTGGTCGGAAATGGGGCCGAGGCTTGCCAAGTCCAGGCGGATCAGACGCCAGTTTTTAGCGGCGGCATGTCCTGATGGAGCTTGCGGCGTGCGAACTGCCACTGGCCGTCTACACGCTTGAGGTCGTCTTCATACCGACCGGTAAAAATGATTTTGACACCTTTTTCAGCCGTGTTGACCAACTGTAGGTACGAACTGGTCGTAGCGTTGTCGCCGTCAATTTTGGAGAGGATATTGACGGTGTAGTGCTTCAAGCCGTTGATCTTCGAGCGGGTGCTGCCCTCGTATTGGTCGGCAAAAGTCTTAATCTGGGCCTTGCCCGTGAGGTACTGGCCAATGCCATCAAAAATCGCGTCATCAGACCAGCAGGCGAGCCACGTTGGGTAGTCACCGCTGTCAAGCGACTGGTTGTAGCGGGCGATCAACTCTTCAATCGCGAGTTTGTCTTCAAATTGGCTAATCATTTTTGGCTTTCTCGTAGTAGTTCGGGTCAGGCAGCAACGATGGCGCTGACGCCACCGTCTACCGCAATGACTTGACCGGTAATGTGTTTGCCTGCGTCCGAGGCAAGCAGGGCCGCCAGGCCCTTGAGGTCTTCATCGTCCCCGGTACGACGCAGCGGTGTTTGGGCGGCCAGTTTGTCTTCGCCCACGTGGGCAAACATGCCTGCCGTCATTTTGGTGCGAAACGCTCCTGGGGCGATGGCGTTCACGGTGATGCCGTGCGGTCCCCACTCAGCCGCCAAGGCCTGGGTGAAGGTAATACAAGCCCCTTTGCTGGTGTTGTACGCGATGGTTTTCATGAACTCCGGGTTGCCGCCCAGGCCCGCGATGGAGGCAATGTTGATGATGCGACCGCTTTTGCGCGGCAACATGCTCTTTTTGCCGATCAATTGGGTCAAGACAAAGATACCCCGGATATTGACGCCCATCACCTTGTCCCAGCTTTTGACGGGGTGGTCTTCCGCCGGCGCACCCCAGGTCGCGCCGGCATTGTTGACCAAAATATCGATGTGGCCGAGTTTGGCAATGGCCTCGTCGGCCAGACGCTGCATGTCGGCGTCTTGACCGGCATCTGCGGCGATCCAGCTGGCCTTGATGCCTTCGGATGTGAGCTGCGCGGTGGCGGCTGCAAGTTCGTCCGCTTTTCGTGCGCTCAAGACTACCGTCGCGCCGAGTTCGCCCAAGGCTTGCGCCATTTGCAGGCCCAGCCCGCGCGAGCCGCCGGTGACCAAGGCTGTTTTGCCGCTCAGGTCGAAAAGTTGTTTGACGTTGCGTGTCATGGGGTTTCCTTGTTAGCTTGATTGGTCGATACGGTTCGGCTCGGATCAACCCTTGGCCATGTAGTCTTCAAGCGTCTTGTGGAAATGCCGGATGCGGCTTTCCTGGTAGACCGACATGGTGGCACCCGGTTTTTTCGATGCCCGAACGCCGCGCTGGATGCGCTTGAGATTTTCGGTATCTTGATCGGTCACGTCCGCCGCAGAGCCCATGCCCGGCACCTTATGCCAGGAGTCGTGCAAGCCGACGATGGTGGCTTTGCCGACAGGCGGGTGGCTGCCGTCTTCGTTTTTGGCGAACAGCATCATGATTTCCATGATGCATTCTTCCGGGTTGTCGCCATTCGGGCGGAAGCGGTAGACCAGCGGCGTGGCCATGCCCGCCCACGGCCCTAGGTTGGGGAACAACATGTACTGGATCAGATCCACCGCCTCGCAGGTGGAGAGCTTGGAAAAATCCCGTCCGGTGGATTTGGAGAAGCGCGCGCGCGCATGGTCCGCCATTTTTTCGCGGGCGGTTTCACCTTCCTGGACTTTGATTTCCTTTTTGCCATAAAACGCCATGTCGCGCTGCATGGCTTCAACGATTTTTTGCTCCGGATAGTTGCCCAAGGCCGGGCTGGCCACGCCTTCAGGCATGATGAAGCGGTTGACATGGCGCCCGTCAAACACGTCATATTGCGTGTTGGTGTCGGCCGTGTACTCCACCGACTGCGGGTGGGTGGCGGCAATGTGCATGCCTTCCATGAAGGCTTCCTGGGCCAGCTTCCAGTTGCACGGAAGAACCTTGCCACCATGCACGGCCTTGTAGCGGTTCTCCAGGCCAAAGTCCTTGAAATGCTCGGGCAGGCATTCCAGGTAACTCTCCAAGGGCTCGCAGTTTGGATCAAAGTTGATGAATACAAAACCCGCCCAGACACCCACTTTAGCCTCGGGCAGGCAGAATTTTTCACGGTCGATCTGCGGAAAATCCCAGGCGTTGGGCAGCCCGGCCAGTTTGCCGTCCAGGCCCCAGGTGATGCCATGCACCGGGCACTTGATGTGGCGCACATTGCCGCCTTCGGTGCGCAGGATCGTGCCCCGATGCAGGCAGGAGTTGACGTAAGCGCGTATGTCTGCGGCACCTGTGCCGGTGCGTGCAATGATCAGCGAGTCGTGCACGATGTCGTACACCTCGGTGTCGCCTACGTTGGGAATGTCTTCGACCCGGCAGGCCATCTGCCAGGTTTTTTGCCAGACGGTCTTGACTTCGCGGTCATGCCAGTCTTTGGTGTAGTAGCGGTCCAGCGACACGTCCTCGCGCCCCATGTCGCGGGGCGAATCAATCAAAAGAACGGCGGGCGCCGCGTTGGCGTCGCTGGCCAGGATGTCTTGGACCGAGCGCGCCGGGGAGCGCGGCACAGGCCCGGCTTTTCGGCTCACGGGCATCGCGATGGTGGCGGTATTCATGGTCAAACTCCTTGATTGAGTTGTGGAAAAACGCGTCGGCCTGACTTTAACGCCAGACTTGCAGGTAGCGAGCACTTTCAAACAGAACCTGCATTTTAATTATGTCACTCTCATAATGCAAGTTGTAGTTTTCACTTATGAGTATGGTTTAAAGCAAAATTTCGTAAATTGCCAAGCAAAACTGTTGTAATGCAAGAATTTCGTGACCTTATTTGAAAATTGTCGGCTTCGGCTGCGATCCTGAGCCCCCTTGGCAGAGCCGCGCCATAAACTCTGCCTAGCAAGCCATAAATTCAGCCATCCCAACTTCAGGTTATTTCACACCCCCGCGCTTGCATCACGTCCTGCCATGCCACGTTTGAAGTCGACATCAGCGCCATCAGCCCCCACACCCGGCCAGATCGCCATCAACGCCGCCTTGATCGCTGTGCGCCAGGCGGCGCAACTGGTGTGTGACCGCGCAACGCTGCTGGTGCTTTTGCATGCCCACAGTGGCGCTTGCCGCTACGCGGAGTTCAGCGACCAGACCGGGCTGGCCAGCCGCCTGTTGAGTTCCCGGTTGGCGCAGCTGAGCGAAGATGGCCTGCTGGTGCGCATCCCGTATTCGCGCAGGCCTTTGCGCCACGCCTACCACCTGACCCACATGGGAGTCGCCTTGTTTGAAGTGTTGGCCTTGCTGGTGACGTGGGAGCAAGCGTGGCCAGACGCGCCAAACGTCAATACGGTGGCGCAATTCATCCACCTCGGCTGCCCTGCGGCGGTGGCCCAACGATCGCGCACGGCCTCGGCACGCATGCATTGCGCCGCCTGCCACCAGGCGGTTGACCCGCGCCAGATTTCGCTTCGGGTGAGCCATACCGAAATGGCAAAAATGCCGAGCAAAAGCACCACCACACGCCGCACCAGCCAAGACAGCGCTTATCAGCCAGGCGACCTCAAGTCTGTGCTGCCGCAGAGCCTGGCGGTGCTGGGTGACAAGTGGAGCATCGAAGTGCTGGTGTGCGCTTTCTTTGGCCTGCGCCAGTTTGGCGATTTTGGCGCGCGGATGGGCATCGCGACGAATATTCTGGCGGATCGCCTGGTGCGTTTGGTGGAGGCCGGCCTATTGCGCCGCAGCACCGAAGATGAGCCCCATCGCAAAGGGATGTATTTCCTTACCCCCAAGGGGCGGGACTTTTACGCGATCCTGATTGCCCTCCAAAGTTGGGCCGACGCGTGGATCGACCATCGGGTGCGCTCGCCCGTCAAACTGCGCCACACACCCTGCCAGAAAAAGCTTGAGCCATTGCTGGTCTGCGTGGCCTGTGGCGACACCATCACGCAGGCACAGGCCAAATTGGTGATTGACACCACAAAACCCTTGAAGCGGACAGGGCATCCACTGATTTAACCCGCCAACTGGGCGCGGTGCAGGGGCGACACTGCGCGACGTTGGCGGCCTAGCGCCGCACCATGTCCCAAACCAGCAGCGCCGCCAGGGCGGCGCCCGCAGCCGACCAGGCCAGCGCGGTTTTGAGTGCGCGGCGCTTCTTGGCTTCTTCCTCGGCCAGGCCGTCCAGCGTTTCGCGTACATTGCGGATGGCGACTTTTTCGGCCACACGTTGGATGCGGGCTTCGGGGATGGCCGGGTCGCGCCGCTCGATCAGGCCAAGGACGTTGCCAAACGGGTCCAGCACCGAGGCGATGTGGGTATCGGCATTGAGTTGCGCCACCGCCTCGAACGGCGCGGCATTCACTGCGTGCAGGCGCTGCAATTCGCTTTGCAGGTGATCGACGCGCCAGTAAACCGTGGCACAAGGCACGCCGATGTCATCGGGCATGCGGGGCGCATGTTCGAGGCGCAACAGGCTGCCGTCGAGAAAAAAAGTGGCGCTGCTGGCGTCGCTCACACAAGGCTCGACGTCGAGTGCGCGGCTATACCACGCGACGGCCAGTGGCAAGTCGGGCACACCGAGGCGGACGGCTTGCAGGCCTTCAATCATGGTTTAAAAACGGGATTAAATTTCACTTAAAGTATTATCTGAAATAAAATGGCCTATAGACCACGTGTTTTATGTAATTATTGCTATAATATATGCTATTAAAAATGCGTTTAATTATATTAATAATTAAATTTTAATATATATTAAACGTAAAATATTGAATGATTAATAACCCCTACGAAGACGTCCACATGCTCGAAAACTGGCCGATGTTCTTCCACGCGTTTTGGTGAGTCGTCGCAGCGCGCACGTTTGCAGCCCGCTTGCTCAAGCTGCAAAAAACTCCAAAAACTCGGTCTTGCGGGCATAGGCATCAGTCTCGCCCAAGGCGATGAGCGTCTGAACAAAGTTGGGTTCAAAAAGCAAATAACTGGCCAGCACGCCGCCGCCGCCATTCAAAATGCCCAGCCCGCTCAAGGCGTGGCGTGTGGCCACCGGCAGCTCTTTCATGTGTTGTTGCGCGATCTCGTCGAGCGACTGCGATGGCGCGATCGCCATTACGTCGATGGCCTTATAGGGCAGCCCGGACGCGGCTTCGCGCGGCAGGGCTTTGAGCGTGCTGGTGACGCGGCGTGTTTGCTCCACGTCCGCATGCAGAGTGTCGTGAAACACGGTGGCCATGGTGTGCCCCATGATGCTGCCCAGCGTCGTGCCGGGCAGAGCTGCTGCGGCGTTGGCGGCCAGGGCCGGGCGATCCGGCTGCCCGACACCGACCACCAATATCTTGCGTGCCCCCAGGTGCATGGCTGGCGACAGCGGGGAGATCTGCCGCATCGAACCATCGCCAAAAAACTCGCGCTGCCCGTCCACCCACAAGGCCGTCGCCGGAAACAAAAACGGGATGGCGCTGGAGGCCATTAGGTGCTCGATGGTGATTTGGGTGAACTCCGAGCGCCGCCCCGGCCGGCTCCAGCCTTCAAACGGCGCGCCCTTCAGGGTGTGGCAAAAAGTCCAATGTATGCCGCTGCTGTAGCTTGAACCCGTGATGGCCAGGGCGGTGATGGCGAAAGAGCGCAGGCCTTCTTCAATGGCTTGCAGCGACACGCCTTTGTGCAGGGTGTCGACCAGAGGCATGTTGTCCAGGATCGCGCCCTGGGAGCGCGCATTGCGCGAGAGGCTCCAGGCAGCGGCGATGCGCGAAAACCGCACCCACGAGGGCACGTTCAGGCGGTACACGTCGTCAGAGCGCAGATCGCCCCAGAATTTGGCCAGTTGGTCAAAAGCGCTCAGGCCTTTAGTGGCCCAAGAGGCCAGGCAGGCCGCGTTGATGGCGCCCGCAGACGTGCCCACCAACACCTGGAACGGAAAAGCCTTGGAGAGGGACGGGTGCAGCCGGATCATCGCCGCCAGTGCCCGCAACACCCCCACCTGGTAGGCCGTGCGCGCCCCGCCGCCCATCAGCACCAGCGCAGTCGATGGCTTGGCGTAACGGGCCAGGCCCGCGTGGATGATGGTGTCAAGGCTCATGGCGCAATTGTGACGGGATGTTAGAGTCTGTCGCAAGACCCGCCGTGCCACAGAGTGCCTGAATCCCCCAAATTGATGACAAACAAGCGCGAGAACTGGCTCTTGTTCACGCTGGCGGGCATCCAGTTCACCCACATCCTGGATTTCATGATCATGATGCCGCTGGGGCCGCAGTTCACGCGGATCTTCGGCATCAACGACGCCCAGTTTGGCCTTTTGGTCTCCGCCTATACGCTGGCGGGCGGCTTGTCGGGCCTGGTGGCGTCCACCTTCATCGAGCGTTTTGGCAGAAAACGCATGTTGCTCACGCTCTACACCTTCTTTGGGCTCTCCGCGCTGGCCTGCGCCCTGGCGCCGGGGTACGCCGCGTTGATACTGGCGCGGATTTTGGCGGGCATTTTTGGCGGCGTGTTGTCCAGTTTGTCGCAAACCATTGTGGGCGACGTCATCCCATTTGAAAATCGCGGTCGCGCCATGGGCATTGTGATGAGCTCGTTTTCTGTCGCGTCGGTCGCGGGCGTGCCGGTAGGCCTGTGGCTGGCTGAGCATTTTGGCTGGCACGCGCCATTTTTTGGCATCGCCAGCCTGTGCGCTGCACTGGGCATTTTTGCCGCTTTGACAATGCCCGCACTGGACGAGCACTTGGGGCGACAGTCGGGCACGTCAGCCCTAGGGCGCATCAAGGCCGTCTTGGCAGATGCCAACCACCGGCGGGCCTTTGCGTTTTCGGCCGCCATGATGCTCGCAGGGTTCACCATCATTCCCTATCTCGCGATCAACCTGCAATACGGCATAGGCTTGCGCTCAGACCAGTTGCCCTACGTCTACCTGTTCGGTGGTGTGGCCTCGCTGGCCCTGGCACGCTGGTTTGGGCGTCTGACTGACCGCTGGGGGAAAGTCAAAAGTTTCCGCTTGTTGGCCTCAGCCGTCATCGTTCCGATGTTTGCAGTCGCTTTGCTGCCCTATGGGACGCCCCTGTGGGTCGCGATTGGCGTCTCTACCTTTTTTATCACCTGCATGAGCGGGCGCATGATTCCGGGCATGGCCATCGTCACCTCTGCCGGCAATCCGGCGCTTCGCGGCACCTTCATGACCTTGAATGCCTCGGTGCAATCGGCAGCGATGGGGTTTGCTGCGCTGATTGGCGGCCATTTGATTGCCCGCACCGCCAACGGGCAGGTCCAGGACTTTTGGCAGGCCGCTGCGGTGGGCGCCGCCTTCAGCATCGCTGCGGTTTGGCTTGCAGGAACGCTTGATTTGCATGCATCGCAAGCCAAGAAACTGTGAAACCACACCGGAAACTGGCTTAAAACACAGGCTGTTTCAAGAATATTCAGGATAAATGCCAATTTTTTCAAAAAAAGGCGTTGCGTTTGCGGCAAATCGTAGGCATAGTGAATTCAAGCCAGAGTTTTTCAACGTGAGAGCAACAGGAGGCTATTTATGAACTTGACGATCAGCGGTCACCATCTCGAAGTCACCCCGGCCCTGCGAAATTACGTCACGACCAAGCTTGATCGAATCACCCGCCACTTTGACCAGGTAGTCGATGTCAAAGTGCTGCTCACCGTTGAAAAACAAAAGGAAAAAGAACGACGGCAACGTGCCGAATGCAATATCCACGTCAAAGGCAGCGACATGTTTGCCGAGTGTTCCCACGCGGATCTGTACGCCGCCGTGGATGAGTTGGTCGACAAACTCGACCGCCAGGTGGTGCGCCACAAAGATCGCCTCCAAAACCACCACCACGGTGCACCCAAACGGCTGATGTAGAGGCGATGTGGCCTCACTTGGAGGCCACAACTCTCAAAGCGGTGGCGCACGGGGGCATGTTTTTGCGCAGGGCCGCCCCAACCAAAAATGCGGCCCGCTCGGGGGGCAGGGAGCCACACGCAGTGGGTGACCGTGGGGGTAAAGATAGAGCCGCTTGCCCAAACAGGCGGCTTTTTTGTCGGCATAATTCCCCCTTCATGAACCGACTTGCCAGCATCCTGCCCGCAACCCACGTACTGGTGGGCGTTGAAGCCAGCAGCAAGAAGCGCGCTTTTGAAGAGGCCGGGCTTTTGTTTGAGAATTTCAATGGCCTGGGCCGCGCTTTGGTGACCGACAGCCTTTTCTCCCGCGAACGTTTGGGATCGACCGGCCTGGGCCATGGCGTGGCGATTCCCCATGGCCGCATCAAAGGCCTCAAGGCGCCGTGCGCCGCCGTGTTGCAACTCGCCCAAGCGATTGGTTTTGACGCGCCGGATGAGCAACCCGTCGGCATGCTCATTTTCCTTTTGGTGCCTGAAGCGGCGACCCAAAAACACCTGGAGATTTTGTCTGAAATCGCTGAGATGCTCAGCGATGCGGCGCTGCGCGCACAACTTGTCGACAGCACCGACGCCCCTCAATTGCATGGATTGATCCACGCCTGGCACTCGGCCATGGTGGCCTAATCCTGTTTTTGCAGGCACGCATCGTTTGAAACCCACAGCCGTCAGCGCGGATGCCCTGTTTGAAGAGTTTCGTGTCCGCCTGAAATGGGAGTGGCTGGCAGGCCTTGGGGCGTCTGAGCGCAAATTTGACGAGGTGGCCGTGCGGGCGGCGCGGTCGGGCGCCGACTTGGTCGGTTACCTGAATTACATCCATCCCTATCGCGTGCAGATTTTGGGCGAGCGCGAGTTGGCCTATCTCACCAACGCCGAGCCCGAAGACTGCGCGCGACGCATCTCGCGCATCGTCACGCTGGAGCCGCCGGTGGTGGTGGTGGCGGATGGGCAAAAAGCGCCCGACGCCTTGCTGTCGATGTGTGAACGCGCGCAAATTCCGATGTTCGCCACCCCCGACTCATCGGCCTTTGTCATCGACGTCCTGCGCGCCTACCTTTCCAAGCATTTTGCTGATCGCGCCTCCATGCACGGCGTGTTCATGGACATTCTGGGCCTGGGTGTGTTGATCACCGGTGAATCGGGCTTGGGCAAAAGTGAACTTGGCCTTGAGTTGATTTCACGCGGCAATGGCTTGGTGGCAGACGACGCGGTCGACATGTTCCGCATCAACCAGACGACCATCGAAGCGCGCTGCCCCGAATTGCTGCAAAACCTGCTGGAAGTGCGCGGCATCGGGCTTTTGGACATCCGAGCGATTTTTGGCGAGACCGCCGTGCGCCGCAAAATGCGCCTCAAGCTGATCGTGCACTTGGTGCGGCGCGAAACACTGGAGCGGGAATACGAACGCATTCCCTATGAGCCGCTGACGCAAGACATCCTGGGCATTCCAGTGCGCAAAGTGGTGATTCAAGTGGTGGCCGGCCGAAACATCGCCGTGTTGGTGGAGGCCGCAGTGCGCAATACGATTTTGCAACTGCGCGGGATCGATACCTACCAGGAGTTCGTTGAGCGCCATCGCAAAGCCATGGCCTCAGGCGCGGAATAAGACTGGCGTAAGACTGGCGCGAGTGGATCTGCAACCCGTGCCGCGCCCGCCTTTGTCAGTTGCCAGGCCGCCTGGGCGCTGGCCGGTTGGGGCAGGGCTCTTTGGTGCAGTTGGCGTACAGGCTCAAAGCATGGTCGGCGATTTGAAAGCCTTTTGACTTGGCAACGCTGTGTTGGCGTTTTTCGATTTCAGCGTCAAAAAATTCCTCGACACGCCCGCAGTCCAAGCACACCAGATGGTCATGGTGCTGGCCTTCGTTGAGTTCGAAAACCGCTTTGCCGCTTTCAAAATGGCTGCGGCTCAAAATGCCAGCCTGCTCAAATTGGGTCAATACCCGGTAAACCGTGGCCAAACCGACGTCCGAGCGGTCTTGAAGCAACACGCGGAACACGTCTTCCGCTGTCATATGACGCTGGCCGCCTTTCTGGAAAATTTCCAGAATCTTCAGCCGGGGCAGGGTAGCCTTCAAGCCGGTATTCTTGAGTTCGTCGATGGTGTGCATGCAATCTTTCGGCGGTGCGCAGCGATCTGCCGCCCACTGGCCAACCGCTACAATGGGCCGATGATATCGCCGTATTCTCACGCCCACAAAGTCGGTCGCAACCTTGCCCGGATGGCGTCACTTGCTGCTGCCTTGGTTTTGGCGGCTTGTGGCACGACCGACAACGTCAGCAACCGTGTCGCGTCGATCATTTCCCCCTACAAGATTGACGTCGTTCAGGGCAATTTTGTTTCCAAAGAACAGGCGGCAGCACTGCGGTCTGGCATGAGCCGTTTGCAAGTGCGCGATCTTCTGGGCACGCCGCTTCTGGTCAGCATGTTCCATGCAGACCGTTGGGACTATGTGTTTACGTTCAAGCGGCAGGGCATTGAGCCGCAGTCGCGCAAAGTGACGGTGTTTTTCAAAAGCGATGTTGTGGATCGGTTTGAGGCGGACAATTTGCCGACGGAAGCCGAATTTGTCGCGTCACTCGACTCCGGGCGGCGCAGTGGCATCGTGCCCGTCCTGGAGGCCAGCGAGGAGAGTTTGGCCAAGTTTGGGGCCAGCAAGCCCACTGAGGCTGCTGCGGCGTCCGCCCGCAACTTGCCGCCTTTGCCGGAGCGTTACCCGCCGCTTGAGTCGCCAGGGCGTTGACGCAGTGTGTTGCGCGGTCGTCAGAACCTAATGGCTCGCTGGGCCTTTTCCACAAGGGAATGATGCAACACAAAATTGCTGTGGCCGTGGCCGGGGCCTCCGGGCGCATGGGCCACATGCTGATTGAGGCCATCCGCGCGGCGGACGACTGCGAACTTGCAGGCGCGTTGGACGTTTCCACCAGTCCGACGATAGGTCAAAGTGCGCTGGCCTTTCTCGGGCAGAACCAGGGCCCGCAAGTCACGGCTGACTTGCGTTTGGGGCTCTCGGGCGCCAAGACTTTGATCGATTTCACGCGGCCTGAGGGCACCCTCGCGCATTTGAAAATGTGCCGCGAGTTGGGCGTCAGCGCGGTCATCGGCACGACGGGTTTTACGGCGCAACAAAAGGCTGAAATCGGTGCCGCAGCCCAGGATATTGCCATCATGATGTCCCCCAATATGAGCGTCGGCGTGAACGTCACCTTGAAGTTGCTGGAGATTGCGGCCAAGGCCTTGGCCACCGGGTATGACATCGAAATCATCGAGGCGCACCACCGGCACAAAGTCGATGCGCCGTCGGGCACCGCTTTGAAGATGGGTGAGGTCATTGCGGACGCGCTGGGGCGTGATCTCAAAGACTGCGCCGTCTACCTGCGTGAAGGTGTGACCGGCGAACGTGACCCGTCCAGCATTGGTTTTGCCTCGATTCGCGGCGGCGACATCGTCGGGGATCATACGGTGCTGTTTGCGGGCACTGGCGAGCGCATCGAGATCACCCACAAGTCGGCCAGCCGGGTCACCTATGCCCAGGGCAGTTTGCGGGCGGTGCGGTTTTTGGCAAACCAAAAACCGGGCCTTTACGACATGTTTGACGTGTTGGGGCTCAAATGAACCTGCTTTCGCTCTTCTCCCAGGGTGACTTTGTCAGCAAAACCGTGGCGCTGCTGCTGTTGGTGATGTCGGTCTGCAGCTGGGTCGTGATTTTGTGGAAAGGCTGGTTATTGCAGCGGGCGAAAGGTGAAGTGGCGCGCAGCATCGCGGCGTTCTGGCAATCTGCCACGCTTGACGAAGCTTTCCCGAAGGTATTGGCATTTGACCGTGCGGGCCTCGTTAGTCCGCTGCTTACCGCTATTAAAGCAGAAGCGCCTGGCACCTTGGCGGCGGCGGGCGACAAAGCCCAGCAGCTCACCCGTGTGTTGCGCGATGCCCTGCACGGCATTTTGCAGAAGCTTCATTTTGGCCAAGTGATGTTGGCCACCATTGGTGCCACGGCGCCTTTCGTCGGCTTGCTGGGCACCGTTTGGGGCATTTACCACGCGTTGATCGGCATCTCCAGCGCCGGTCAAATCACCATTGACAAAATTTCCGGCCCGGTCGGCGAGGCGCTGATCATGACGGCCGCCGGTCTGGCGGTGGCGATCCCGGCCGTGCTGGCCTACAACGTATTGGGCCGAACTATCAACCGCATTGAGGCCGACCTGGAGGGTTTTGCCAGGGATTTGCGCGAATTGATGTCTGCCCCCACGCTCCCCGCTTCGCGTGGTTCGCTGCCCCCCGAGGGGGCGCGTTTTCCTAGGGGCGGCCCGTCGGAAAACCGGGCTAACCCAGCTATTACTGAGGACTGATTTTGAGTTTCGGCCGACTTGAGCGCGACAGGGGCGCAGCCCCCATGAGCGACATCAACATGACGCCCTTGATCGACGTCATGCTGGTGTTGGTGGTCATTTTCATCATCACTGCGCCCCTGCTGGCGAGTTCCATCAAGCTTGACTTGCCACGGGCTGACGGTGCCAAACCCAACGACGCACCCAAATTTGTCATGCTGGTGGTCGACAAAGCGGGGCAGGCCTTCATGGACGACAAGCCCATCGCTGCGGATGAATTGGGCGCCCAATTGGCCAAAATCGCTGCGCAGAATCCAGAAACCGAGCTGCAATTGCGGGCCGACGAGGCCGTCCCCTATGGCCGGGTGGTGGACATCATGGGCGCAGCCCAGAAAGCCGGGCTGAACCGAATTGGCTTTGTCGCCAGCCCCAAGCGCTAGCGGGGAGGCCTGCCCCCTAGAATTGGGGGATGGAAGAAAAATACAACCCACAGGGCGTGGAACGAGCGGCTCAGGCCCAATGGAACGCCGCTGACGTCTACCGCGTCACTGAAAACGCCCGCAATGCTGCCGGTCAGCTGAAAAAGAAGTTCTACGCCTGTTCCATGTTGCCCTATCCCAGCGGCAAGCTGCACATGGGCCATGTGCGCAACTACACCATCAACGACATGCTCACACGCCACCTGCGCATGAAGGGCTTCAACGTCCTGATGCCGATGGGATGGGACGCCTTTGGCCTGCCGGCTGAAAACGCCGCCATGAAGAATGGCGTGCCGCCGGCGAAATGGACTTACGACAACATCGCCTACATGAAGCAGCAGATGCAGGCGATGGGTCTGGCCATCGACTGGAGCCGCGAGATCGCCACCTGCGACCCCAGCTATTACAAATGGAACCAGTGGTTTTTCCTAAAAATGCTGGAAAAAGGCATTGCCTACCGCAAAACCCAGGTGGTGAACTGGGATCCGGTCGATCAGACCGTTTTGGCCAACGAGCAGGTGATCGACGGCAAAGGTTGGCGCACCGGCGCCGCCGTGGAACGGCGCGAAATCCCGGGTTACTACCTCAAGATCACGCAATACGCACAGGAACTGCTTGACAGCGTGCAAACCAGCCTGCCGGGCTGGCCCGAGCGCGTGAAGCTGATGCAAGAGAACTGGATTGGCCGCTCTGAAGGTGTGCGTTTTGCGTTCACCCACGACATCAAGGATGCGGCGGGCCAATTGATTAGCGACGGGCGCATGTACGTGTTCACCACGCGGGCCGACACCATCATGGGGGTGACTTTCTGCGCTGTGGCGCCAGAGCATCCGCTCGCCCAGCACGCTGCCCTGAACAAGCCCAAACTTGCGGCCTTCATTGACGAATGCAAGCAAGGTGGCACGACCGAGGCCGAACTTGCGGCGCGCGAGAAGGCCGGCATGCGCACCGGCCTCTTCGTTACGCACCCGCTGAACGGGCACAAAGTCGAGTTGTGGGTGGGCAACTACGTGTTGATGAGTTACGGAGATGGCGCCGTGATGGGCGTGCCCGCCCATGACGAGCGTGATTTCGTTTTCGCCAAAAAATACGGCATTGACATCATTGAAGTGGTGCTGATCGACGGACTCGAATACGACTACGACAACTGGCAGGACTGGTATGGCGACAAGACGCGCGGCGTCACTATCAACTCTGACAGTTACAGCGGCCTGGCCTACAAAGATGCGGTAGACGCCATCGCCCACGCGTTGCAAGTGCGCGGCTTGGGCGAAAAACGCACCACCTGGCGGCTGCGCGATTGGGGGGTGAGCCGCCAGCGGTATTGGGGCACGCCGATTCCGATCATCCATTGTGAAGCGCACGGCGCGGTGCCGGTGCCTGAAAAAGATTTGCCGGTGGTGTTGCCGCAAGACTGCGTGCCGGACGGCTCCGGCAACCCGCTGAACAAACACGAAGGATTCCACGCGGGCGTGGTCTGCCCGGTTTGCGGAAAACCGGCACGGCGCGAAACCGACACCATGGACACCTTTGTCGATTCAAGCTGGTACGTGATGCGGTATTGCGATCCGGCCAACAGCCAGAAGATGGTGGCCGAAGGTGCTGGCTACTGGATGCCGATGGACCAGTACATCGGCGGCATCGAACACGCCATCCTGCACCTGCTGTACGCGCGTTTCTGGACTAAGGTGATGCGCGACCTGGACCTGGTCAAGATCGACGAGCCCTTCACCAAGCTGCTGACGCAGGGCATGGTGCTCAACCATATTTATTCGCGCAAAGGCGACAAAGGCGGTATCGAATATTTTTGGCCGACCGACGTGGAAGACTTGCATGATGAGGCGGGCAAGGTGATTGGCGCCAAACTCAAAAGTGCCAAAGGCGATTTGCCTGCGGGCACGGCCATCGTCTACGAAGGCGTAGGCACCATGAGCAAGAGCAAAAACAATGGGGTTGACCCGCAAGACCTGATCGAAAAATACGGTGCCGACACGGCCCGGCTCTACACCATGTTCACCGCGCCGCCCGAGGCCACGCTGGAGTGGAACGATGCGGCGGTGGAAGGCAGCTACCGGTTTTTGCGGCGCGTTTGGAACTTTGGCGTCAAGTTAAACGCTTCAAATAGTGAAGCGTTAAATGCTTATTTTGCGAGACCCAACGGCCTAAAAGGCTTGAACTTTGGGAAGGCGACGAAAAACCTGCGTCTGGAGATCCACAACGTGCTCAAACAAGTTGAATACGACTACCACCGCATGCAATACAACACGGTGGTGTCGGGTGCGATGAAGATGATCAATTCGCTCGAAGACTTCAAACAAATCGACGGTGATAGCGGCAGCGAAGGCGCAGGCTTGGCGCTGGCCGAAGGTTTTGGCATCTTGCTGCGTTGCCTGTACCCGGCCACGCCGCACCTTGCCCATGCCCTGTGGGGCGACTTGGGCTATGACAAAAACTTCGGTGGCATTCTGGATGCGCCCTGGCCTGAAGTGGATGAAACCGCACTGCGCAAAGACGAAATCGAACTGATGTTGCAGATCAACGGCAAACTGCGCGGCTCGATTCTGGTGCCTGCTGACGCGCCCAAGAGCGTGATCGAGAAAACCGCAATTGACAGCGAATTGGTGCAAAAACAGGTGGCCAACGGGCCGATCAAGCGCGTCATCGTGGTGCCGGGCCGCCTGGTCAATGTCGTGCTGTAACAGGTCGTTGTCAAATCTGAAAGCCATTGTCTTGACGTCTTCGTCACCATTTCTTCGCCGACGGCACCTCGCTGTGGGTTCTGCGGCGGGCCTGGCGCTGCTCTTGTCGAGCTGCGGCTTCAAGTTGCGCGGTGAGCAAAATTACGCCTTTGACACCATCACCGTCCTTGCCGCGCAAGCTGGCGCCGTGGCGGCCGATTTGCGCCGCGCATTGGGTGCACGGGTGCGGGAGGCGTTGGTCGCATCCGGCACTGCGCCTGCGGGCGCACTGCCATCGGCCAGCCATGTGGTGATGGAGATCATCAACGAACAGCGCGAGAAAACCGTGGTCGGCGTGAATGCTGCGGGGCAGGTGCGCGAATTCCAGTTGCGTATCCGGGTGCGCTTCAAATTGCGCAATGCCGCAGGCAAAGATCTGATTGCCGACACCGAAATCCTGCAACAGCGCGATATCAGCTTCAACGAATCAGCGGTGCTGGCCAAAGAGGCCGAAGAGGGCCTGCTGTACCGCGACATGCAGTCCGACATCGTGCAGCAGTTGATGCGCCGCCTGTCGGCTGTTACGTCGATCACCTGACGGCCCTGCGTGCAGCTCGCGGCCAACCAACTCCAGGGCCACCTGCAAAAAGGCCTCAAGAGTCTCTACACCCTGCATGGCGACGAGCCCTTGCTGATTCAGGAGGCCGCTGACACTATTCGCGCCAACGCGCGCGCCAGCGGCTACACCGAGCGCTCGTCCTACACCGTTTCAGGGGCGCATTTTGACTGGAGCGAAGTCATGGCGGCGGGCGGCTCGCTGAGCCTGTTTGCCGACAAACAGATCGTCGAGTTGCGTATCCCATCGGGCAAACCCGGTAAAGACGGCAGCGTCGCTTTGCAGCAGCTCGCTCAAAGCGCGGCGGGCAACGACAGCACCTTGACGATGGTGATGCTCCCGCGCCTCGACAAAATGAGCAAAACCAGCGGCTGGTTCACCGCGCTGGAGTCAAACGGCATCACGCTCGAAGTCCAGCCCGTGCTGCGCAATGCCCTGCCCCAGTGGATCGCCCAGCGCCTGGCCGCCAACGGCCAGCGCGTGGCAGACGGCGAAGAAGGCCACCGCAGCTTGCAGTTTTTTGCCGACCGGGTGGAAGGCAACCTGCTCGCCGCCCACCAGGAAATCCAAAAACTCGCATTGCTGTTCAATAGCGCCCGCACGCTTCCCGCAACTGCAACGAGCCCCATCACGCTCAGCTTCGAACAGATAGAGACCGCTGTGCTTAACGTGGCCCGTTATGACGTCTTCAAGCTATCTGAATCGGTGCTCGCGGGCCAACACCTGCGTGTGCAGCGCATGCTGGAGGGCCTGCAGGCCGAGGGTGAAGCCGAGGTGCTGGTGCACTGGGCGCTGTCGGAAGACATCCGTGCCCTCAAACGCGTCAAAGACGCGATGGCCCAGGGCCGACCCCTGCCGATGGCACTGCGGGAGCAACGCGTGTGGGGCGTCAAAGAGTGCCTGTTCGAGCGTGTCCTGCCGCGCCTGACCGACAAGGCCATCAACCGCCTGCTGCACGCCGCACACCAGGTGGACGGCATCGTCAAAGGCCTCAAACAACCCGACTGGCCCGCCAACCCCTGGCAATCCCTGCGCCGCCTGGCCATGATGTTGTGCCGGGAATGCGCGGTGCCGTCAGCGCAAGGGCGTTGAATTGGGCGAAAATGCCCTCATGAACGCCTTGAACATCGCTGAATACACCCAAGCCCTGGGTTTGCAGGCCAAAGCTGCTTCGGCCTTGATGGCGAAGGCCTCCACCGCGACCAAAAACGCGGCGCTCAAGACCTTGGCGGAACTGCTGCGCGCCAATGGGGAACGCCTGCAAACTGAAAACGCCAAAGACATCAGCCGTGCCACACAGGCGGGCCTGGCCGCGCCCATGGTCGACCGCCTCAAATTGACGCCCAAAGTGATCGAAACCTGCGCGCTGGGCTGCGAGCAGCTCGCTGCCATGCCAGACGTGATCGGCGAAATCATCGGCATGAAGCAGCAGGCCAGCGGCATCCGCGTGGGGCAGATGCGGGTGCCCATCGGCGTGTTTGGCATGATTTTCGAAAGCCGCCCCAACGTGACGATCGAAGCCGCCGGCCTGTCGATCAAAAGTGGCAACGCCTGCATATTGCGTGGCGGCAGTGAGGCGATTGAGTCCAACAAAGCGCTGGCCGAGCTGGTGCAATTGGCGCTGCAATCAGCGGGTTTGCCGATGGACGCGGTGCAACTGGTGCAGACCACCGACCGCGAGGTGGTGGGCCAGCTCATCGCCATGCCGCAGTTTGTGGACGTGATCATCCCGCGTGGCGGCAAGGGCCTGATCGAGCGCATCAGCCGCG
>JANLYO010000270.1:0-3737 GCA_031365665.1 Rhodoferax sp.
GTAATTACAGCGGAAGTTGCAGCGGTCCGTGACGCTGATGCGCAGGTCGCGTAGCGGACGGCCCAGCGTATCGCTCAAGAGGCCTGTGGCGGCAACGGGTGTGGCAGGCAGGCGCGGGCCTGCTGCCGAGGTCAATTCGGCGATGCGCTGGTCAATCAGCGGAATCACGCGCGCACCCACACGCGGAAGATCACGTGGGACGCCAGGTTGCACGGGGCTGTTGCTTCGTTCCGTCATGTCGCTATTGTGCAATGCCTGCAAAGGCCCCGCAGTGTTTGCGCGTTCAGGTGGCGCAAGGACGCTCGCGGGTGATGTGGCAATCGGATCAGACGCAGCGCGCGCCGTCGACCTCGATGCACACGCCGCTGATGAAAGCCGCTTCGTCACTGGCCAGGTACAGCACGGCGTTGGCCACGTCCAGCGCGGTGGAGAAACGACCCAGCGGGATCGAAGCGCGGAATTTGGCCAGCACGGCGTCGGTCAGTTCGCCGCCTGCAAATTCGGCGCCCAGGCCGGTCATGGGGTTGAAGACGGGGTTGATGCAGTTGACGCGGATGTTCTCCGGGCCAAACTCGGCGGCGAGGGATTTGGAGGTGGTGATCACCGCGCCCTTGGAGCCGTTGTACCAGGTCAGGCCGGGGCGCGGCCGCACGCCAGCGGTGGAGGCGATGTTGATCATCGAGCCGCCTTTATTGGCCCGAAATGCGGGCACGGCGTGCATTGTGGAGAGGTAAATGCTCTTCATGTTGACGGCATAACATTTGTCGAACTCGTCTTCGGGCACCTCCAGCGCCGGGCGGTTGCGGTGCGTCCAACCGGCGTTGTTGACCATCGCGTCGAGTTTGCCGTAACGCGATACAGCGGCAGCGACGAGCGCCTTGACCTCATCTGATTTCGTCACGTCTGCTGCAAAAAAAGAAGCAACACCGTCCGCAGCGGTGATCTCTGCCACCACGCGGTCGCCGCTTTTTTGGTGGATGTCGTTGACGATGATTTTCGCGCCTTCAGCCGCCAGGCGTTTGGCGATGCCCTCGCCGATGCCGCCGCCTGAACCGGTGACGATGATGGATTTGCCGTTGACGCGCATGGGGGTTCCTTTCAGTGGGCTTCAGAGAATAACAGTTGGGCAATGTGCCGCTTTTGAATCGCCTGATTTTCAAATGGACGAAATTGGATGAAATCGGGTGAAATTTAATGCTATATAATAAATAGCAAACTATTTAATAAATACGTGGTCTAAAGGTCAAAAATATCAGAATCAGCCAGTTCAGCGGTCAAAAAGTCGAATTTGTTAATATGGGTGTCAACAATTAAAAAGCACGCACTGCCGCCGATTTTCAAAACCTCAGCGCAAGGGGCCAGGCTCGGTGGGTGCAAATCCCGAGGGCAGACTGTCCATGGTGGAAGGCGGCAGATCGAACTTGGGTTTCGCGGGTGCCGGCGGGCTTGCAGGCGCTTCTGCCAGCGCATGGGCGGACGTCAGCGGGCTGGGCTGGGTGGCGGCAAAGGCGGGTGGATGGCCATCACGCTCTGTCGCGGGCAAATCAAATTTGGGTTTGGCAGCAGCAACTGGCGGCGTGGCGGGCGTGGCGGGCATCGCGGGGGCAGCCCCAGGCCGTAGTGATGTCGGCTGCCAATCCACGATGGAAGGCACGGGCGGTGCCGGGGGTGGCGCTGCGGGCTGCGGCGTGGCTGCTGCGGGCGCTGTTGAAATTGACGCAAGCCCGCCTTCGCCCGTCCAGGTTCGCGCGTCGGGCATCTGCGTGATGGGGCATCCGCAGTCCCGAGCAAACTGCCAGGAGACTATGTATTTGGAGTGATCGATGGCCGGCTCAAACCGGTCCAGGCCGGTGATCAACTCACTTTGCAAAGCCGGCATGAATTTCAACAAAGGCTCGTGCCACTTGAGCACGATCAGCCGCACCATCATGTCGTCACCACGCGCGCGCCCCGACAGCGCCAGCACCTCACAGCTAAGCCAGGCCGCCGGAATGCCGTGGATGCGCAGCGTGTCTTTGAGCACCACACGCACCAGTTCGCGCTGGATGTCGGTGTGCTGGCGGGTGCTCGCGCCCTGTTCGCCAGGCAGTTGGGAGCGCGGTGTGTCAGCGGGTTTGCTGCGGCCGAAACCAAAAATTTTAAACATGTCTTCCTTCGTTTTTAGGGAGGTGATGATTGTGCAATGCGAAAACTCAGCTGCGGCTCTTTGCGCCCGTCTCTGGCGTGTAGGGCTGGGTATTTTGAAAATCAGGCTGGGAGTTCAAAAAACCGTGCTCGCTCGCGGCAAATGATGAGGGAATCGGGTCGTCATGGTCGCGCCTGGCATAGTCCAGCTCGGACGGCGGCAAGTCAAATTTGGCGGTGATCGGTGCGGCCTTCTCCGGCAGGCGCTCTGGCACCCGTGAGCCCGGCCCCGCGCGCACGGCCGCTTTGGCAGCCCAACTGGCGGGCGGCGGCAGGTCGGCGACTGGGCAGCCGCAGTCCGGTGCGAACTGCCAGGTGACGCTGTGTTTTGAATGGTCGATCGCGGGTTGCACGCGTGCCAGCGACTGCACAATTTTCTGCTGCAGGGCCGGCAGATAACGCAATAACTCTTCGCGCCATTCCTGCACGATCAGACGGATGGCCAAAACATCGGCCATTGCCGGGTCAACAGCAGCGGCGGGCGGGGCCGAAAAACTCACGTCGCTGCCCACCCAGGTCGCGCCCAGGCCGTGTTCGTTCAAAGTGCCCTTGACGGCAATACGCACCATTTCGCGGTGGCGGACCAACAGCTTTTGCGCTTCGAGGGCAGGATCCGGTGCACTGGGGGACGGTGTCGTCGGGGGCGCAGGCGCTGTGTCGCGGCCAAAGCCGAATTTTTTGAGCATCTTGAAAAATGAAGTGCGTTGATTCTGGATTCAGATGTTCAGCGATCCAGCGTTCAGCCGTGCTTGATCGCCACCGTCTTGAGTGTGGTGAAGCCGAGCAGCGCTTCAAAACCTTTTTCGCGCCCGTAGCCACTGGACTTGACGCCGCCAAAAGGCAGCTCCACACCGCCACCGGCGCCATAATTGTTGATGAACACCTGGCCGCTGCGCACGCGCCGCGCCATGCGCAACTGGCGGCCGCCGTCACGTGTCCAGATGCCTGCCACCAGCCCGAACTGCGTGGCATTGGCGAGCTCGACCGCGTGGTCTTCGTCCCTGAAAGGCATGGCGCACAAGACCGGGCCAAAGACTTCCTCTTGCGCCAGGCGGTGCATCACCGGCACATCACGCAGCAGGGTCGGCGCCTGGTAAAAACCGGCCTCGGGTGCTTCGTCCACCACGCGGCCCTGGGCCACCATCGGGATGTTGGCGACCTGCGCGTCCGACAGAAAATCCCACACGCGCTGCTGCTGGCTCTGGCGGATCAGCGGGCCCAGGTCGAGGTTCATCGCGGCAGGCCCGGCGCGCAGGTTTTCGAAGCCGGCGCCCAGGCGTTCCAGCAGCGGCTCGTACAGCGACTGCTCCACCAGCAGGCGCGAGCCGGCCGAACAGGTCTGGCCGCTGTTTTGCACGATGGCGTTGATGATGGCCGGGATGGCCGCGTCGAGGTCGGCGTCGGCAAAAACTACTTGCGGGCTTTTGCCACCCAGCTCCAGCGTGACCGGTCTATGCCGCTCGGCGGCCACATGCTGGATATGCGTGCCCAACGTTGGGCTGCAGGTGTAGCTGTTGTGGTAAATGCCAGCGTGGCGCGGCATGGATTCGCCG
>JANLYO010000272.1:0-2579 GCA_031365665.1 Rhodoferax sp.
CAGCAGGTCACGCCGGATGCCCGCATCGAAGTCAACAAACAGGCGCAGGGCCAGCAGGCCAACCAGGTCACCATCCTGGTCAACAAACCCATGGGCATCGTCAGCGGCCAGGCCGAAGACGGCCACCTGCCGGCCATCACCCTGGTCAAGCCCAACAAGATCAGCTGGCAAAACCCCGAGCAGCTGCTTGTGGTGCTCACGGAGGGTAAAAAGCGCCAGATCCGCCGCATGTGCGAACTGGTCGGGCTGAAAGTTGTGGGGCTCAAGCGGGTGCGCATTGGCCATGTCATGCTGGGCAATTTGCCGCTCGGGCAATGGCGCTACCTGGCGCCGCATGTGAGGTTTTAAGAGCCGAAAAAAAGCCTTGAAAGTGACGTGAAGCCCGTCACATCCTCTTGGCGACCTCTTCCAGCATGACCTCGGTGGCCCCGCCGCCAATCGTCAAAATCCGCGCGTCGCGCACCATGCGCTCGATCGGTGTGCCAATCATGTAACCGGTGCCGCCGTGCAGTTGCAGGCAGGTGTGCACCACGGTTTGCAGGGTCTCGGCGGCGAAAGACTTGAGCATGGACACTTCGCGCACAACGTCTTGCCCCTCGTCGATCATCTGGGCGCACTGGTAGGTCAGCGCCCGCATGGCGGCGGTTTGGGACGCCGCCCAGGCCAGTTTGTTGCGCACCACCTGCTGGTCCCACAGCGGTTTGCCAAAGGCCTGCCGGCTTCGGGTGTAGTCCACCGTCAGCTCAATCGCCTTGGCGCAGGCCCCGGAACTCAAGGCGCCAATCACCAGGCGTTCGTTCTGGAAGGTGCTCATGATGTAGTAAAAACCTTTGCCCTCCTCGCCCAGCAGCGCGTCGGGCGGCAGGCGCATGTCGTCAAAATACAGCTCCGCGGTGTCGCTGGAACGCCAGCCGTGTTTCTCCAGCTTGCGGGCGATCTTCAGGCCGGGGTTGCCCTTTTCAACGATGAAGAGCGAGATGCCTTTGCTGCCCTTGCCTTCGTCGGTGCGCGCCGCCACGATGTAGGTGTCGCCATACACGCCGTTGGTGATGAACATCTTGGAGCCGTTCACCGTCCAGCCTTCCAGCGTGCGCACGGCGCGGGTTTTGAGGCCCGCCACGTCCGAGCCCGCATGCGCCTCGGTGACACACACCACGCCGACTTTTTCGCCCAGGCAGGCGGGGCGCAAGTAGCGTTCTTTCTGTTCATGGGTTCCCCGGTGCGCGATGTGCGACACCGACATATCACTGTGCACGGTGATGGCCGACGCCACGCCGCCATAGGTGGAGCGCGACAGCTCTTCGCCCAGAATGACCGACGACAAAGCCCCCAGGCCGCCGCCACCGTAAGCCTCGGGATGGCGCATGCCCAAAAACCCCAAAGCGCCCAGGTCGCGGAACACTTGGCGCGGAATCTCGCCCGCCGCCTCCCAGGCGTCGCCCTGCGGCACGATGACCTCATTCACATAACGGCGGATTTGCGAGCGGATCAGGCGCAGATCGTCGTTGACCAGGTTGGAATCGGCAAGTTCAAATTCGGGCATGGAAAACTGTGGGTAACGGGTTTATAGGCTACATTATAGTCCGACACGTCGGCTTATTATTGATGGGCCACCCCAAGGAGAAACGCAAGATGCCCCGCGCGCGCGCTACCGACTACGATGCCAAGGCACAGGCCATTCTGGACAGCGCTGCCGCGCTTTTCGCCAGAGACGGCTACCCCGGTGCCAAGATGCAGGACGTCGCCCGGGCCTGCGGCGCCACCAAGTCGATGCTGTACCACTACTTCCCTGCCAAGGACGACCTGCTGTACGCCATGCTGGAGGAACACCTGGAAAAGGTCATTGCTGGCATCGAGGAAGTCAGCGCTCTGGGTGGCTCCGCCGAAGACCGCTTTTCCGCCCTGGTGGTGGTCTATGTGCAAAAGTCCGCCCAATCCCGGCGGCGCCACACCATCGCCCAAAACGATGTGAAGTACCTGCCCAAAGCCATGCAAACGCCGCTGTTCGCGTTGCAAGTGCGCCTGTGCGACCTGATTGCCGAGCATCTGCGCGCCTTGAATCCGAACCTGCCACCTGCCACCTGCAAGCCCTACGCCATGCTGCTGATCGGCATGATGAATGGCACCGATGTCTGGTTCAAACCCGGCGGCGCCATCAAGGCCCCCGAACTGTGCGAACGGATTTCGCGGCTGTTTTTGCAGGGATTTATGGGGGATGCGAGCTGAGGCTGTTTGGACCGGACTCGCCCATCAGGCGTCAGTCGCAACGACAGTCAAGCCCTCAAAATAGTGCCGGTAAAACCCGGCATCCGTGGTGAGCAGCGCATCGGTTTGCTGCATGGCGTGGGCACCGATCAAAAAATCGGGGGCGACACGTTCCCTTGGCCCCTTGTTGCGGGCATATGCACGCATGATGCGTGCGGCTGCCAGCGCCGCCTCTAGGGTCAGCGGGTCATGATCGATCTGGCAATCGTCCAGAAAATCCCGCAAGTCTTGTTCATTGGTGAAATAACGACCGAGTTCGGCGACTACCACCGCGCACACACAGAGGCGGCCCTGCGCCAGCGCAAGCTCCAGCG